>JBDRII010000059.1:0-8955 GCA_043816085.1 Patescibacteria group bacterium
ATTATCCAAGAAGTAAATATTAAAAAAGCCGGGGTAAATGAAAGAAGGGGAATAGCTAGCGAAATATCAGACAGTTTTAATCCTTTAAATAAAAAGATTTGGCAAATTGCGTTTAAAAATAAACTTAATCCAAGATATACCCAAAATAAATTTGTTATTTCAGGAAAACCAAAAATAATATTTAATATTACAATAAAAGGAAGCGCACATAAAAAATTGCCCCAAATGGCAATGTATATACTGCTTTTGTTTAGAATTTTTTTCTGAGTAACAGTTAAAAAAGAAAAGAAGAATACGGCGATTATTATATATAGGAAGCCCATAACATTAATTTAATGTTTGGTAGCACAGGGTCTTAGAACCCTGTGCTACAGTTTTTTTATTATCCAATCGCTCTCTCCATCCTCAATTTTATATCCAAGTTTTTCTATTTGGTCTCTAAGATCATCCGAAGCTTTAAAGTTTTTTTCATCTCTGGCAATTTGTCTTTGTTCAGCCAGTGTTAAAACCTCATCTGGTATTTCAGCTTTTTCTGTTTCAGCCTGATCAAAGACTTCTCTAATTCCTAATCCTAAAACTCTGTCAAACTCATAAAGGGTGGCTAACTTTTTAGAAGATTCTAGGTCAGATTTTATTAATTCCCACATCAAGGCCAACACTCCTGGCATATCAAGGTCATTATTAATTAATTCCACAAATTTTTCCTGATAAGTAGTATCTACTTCAGTTGGGTCATCATAATCATAAATAGTAGAATATAATTTATTCAAAGCATTTTGTGCTCCATCAAGTGCTTTAAAAGAAAAATTTAATTTTTTTCTATAGTGTGTTCCTAATAATAAATATCTAAAAGCAATAGGATTATATTTTTTTGTTTTTAAAACTTCTAAAGTTAAAAAGTTGTCTTCAGATTTAGACATTTTATCTTCATTCATCAATAAAAATTCTCCATGACACCAATAATTGGCCGGGGGTTTGGAAGTAGCAGCTTCAGACTGGGCAATTTCATTTGTATGATGAACAGGTACATGATCTATTCCGCCACAATGAATATCAAAAGTCTCGCCTAGATATTTCATGCTCATGGCAGAGCATTCTAGATGCCAACCAGGAAAACCAATTCCCCAAGGAGAGTCCCATTCCATTTCCCGTTTAGAGTCTTTAGGGGAGAATTTCCATAAAGCAAAATCAGTTATATTTTTTTTCTCTGGGTTTTTTTCTACTCTTTTGCCTTCTTCTAATCCCTCAATATCTAGCTTGGCAAGTTTTCCATAATTTTTAAATTTAGAAGTATCAAAATAAATCCCATCACTAGTTTTGTAAGTAAATTTTTTTTCTTCTAATTTTTTAACTAATTCAATTTGTTCTTTTATATGATCAGTTGCCTTGCACCATTTATGCGGTTCTTCTATATTTAGATCATCTAAATTTTTTTGAAAAGCTTGAGTATATTTGTCAGTTATTTCTTTTACAGTCTTTTTCTCCCGAGCAGCTCCTTTTTCCATTTTATCTTCACCCTCATCAGCATCAGAAGTAAGGTGTCCTACGTCTGTAATGTTCATTACATGATTCACATCATAGTCATTATATTCCAAAACTCGCCTTAAAATATCTTCAAACACATAAGTTCTAAGATTTCCAATATGAGCAAAATTATAAACAGTTGGGCCACAAGTATAAAGCCCAACCTTCATATCATTTATTGGTTTGAATTCTTCCTTTTTTCGAGTTAAGGTGTTAAAAAGATGAAGTTTTTTATTCATGAGTATATTTTACTATATTTCTAGACTTGTGTCATTTTTATATGCAACATTCGGCAAACTTGTTCAAAAATTGTGAAGTCAATATCATTTTTAAATAATTTTTCTTTATAATGTTCAAGTCTTACCTCAACAATTTGTTCCATATTTTTTTTAGAACATCCTTGAATCTTCCATTCATTAATAATTCTTTGAGCTAATCTATATATTCTATTTTCAGTTAGTAAATATTTATTTAATGTTTCTACATCAATTTGATCCAATGCTTCGAAAATAGGAACGTCACTTCCTTCAGTAAAAAAATTAAATAAAGCATCTTCCCATAGACGAAAATAATATTGTTCATTAAATATTTCTCTTTCTGGTCTTGGTTCGGTTGTCATTTTATTTCATCCAATGTTTTCGGAAAATAAGGAAAAGAAGTGTTCCAGAAGCAAAAGTGGTAATAGCTAAAATAATGAAAAAGCCATAAGGATGGCCAGCAAACGGTAAAAATTTCATATTTATTCCAAATAAACTGGTAATCACAGTAGCTGGAAGTAACACTACAGATATTATTGTAAGAATTTTCATTACATCATTAAGTTTAAAAGAAATCAAAGATTCATTTGTCTCTTGTAATGCTTCAATAGCTTCTTTAAAAGATTCCAGCTGATCCCAAATTTCTTTTGTATAGTCTATTAAGTCATCAAAATAATCTTTATGTATTTCTTTAATAGACATTACTTCAACTCCTTTTTTCAATAATCTAGACACAGTAGCCTCATGAGCGTTCATAATTTTTCTATAATCAGTAATATTTCTGCGGATTTCTAAAATTCTCTTAACCATGTCTTTTTCATTTCCTTTAAAAATTTGTTTTTTAATAGAAGCGATATCTAAAGAAATATGATCAAGCATTGGATAACAATATAAATGTAATTTTTTCAAGACATTATATAATAGTTTTTCTGAAGAATCAGAAAATGTAGATTCTTGAGCTTGTTCATTAGATTGGCAGATTTGGAATAAATCTAAAAGAGGAGGAAGGTCTCCTTTATTTATAGTGATCAAAAAATCTTTTCCAATGAAAAAATCAACTTCTGTAGCTTCAATTTCCTTGGTAGTACGGTTATAAATTGGAAACATTAAAATAATAAAAATATAATCTTTATATTTATCTATTTTTGAACGTTGAGTAGGGCTACTAACATCCTCTAAATCAAGTGGGTGAAAATTGAAGTTTTCTCTTAAATAATCTATATCTTCTTTATCTGGAGATTCAATATTAATCCACCTAATATCGTTATGTTTTACTTCTTTTAGATTGTTCATATATATATTGTATCATAAATTAAGCTTTAAGTCAATTAATTTTTCTTGTTTTTTTTTATAAAAAATGTTATATTTTATTCTGTAATAGATATTAATTATCACTTAAAAATAAATGGCAAAAGTAAAAACAAAGATACACTCTATAGAAACCATAACAGACGCTCGAAAAATAGAGAGAAAACCTGCAAAAGTTGAAGGGATTGAAAAAGACAAAGAAAAAACACTACGTAAGGCACGCGAGGGAGAACCAGGGGAGTCGCCATATGTAATTAAAAAATCAAAAGGAAAAAAGGATGATATTGCTCCTATTAGTACTAAAAAAAGCCCAACTCGAGTTGAAATTGAAGAGATAATGCAAGAAGATGTACGAGAGCTGTATCAAATGATGAATCAGGAAGAACAACAAATGTTTAAAGAAAAAGGTGTAGAAGTAGCTTCAAAAATAGAAGAGTTAGTAACAGGCGTTAAAGCTCGAGCCAGAATAGTATTAAAACTATTAAAATCTTGGTTAATAATAATTCCCCGAGTAAATAAATTCTTTTTAGAACAAGAATCAAAAAAGAAAGCTGAAGAAATAATGCAATTAGCAGCCAGAGTGCGAAAAAATAAAAAATAAAAAATGGAAAATGTATCGTTAATTCTTACCTCACCCTTATTTCTTGTTATATATGGATTAATTTTTTTATCAGTTGTTTTATTAGTATTGGTTTTTTTACTCAGAGCTATTACCCGCTATATGGTAAAATTGCCTGAATCATTGCATCGCAAAGTATTATTGATCAAAGTACCAAAGGAAGATTTAAAATATGAACAGCAGCAAAATCCTTCATACAGAAGAGAGACTGAACATCAACAGATCAGCATAACCGAAACCATGTACACTACGCTTGGTGGATTAAAGCCGCAAAAGGGCTGGGATGTTTTTTGGTATGGTCGTAATGACCACATGAGTTTGGAAATAGTAGCAGACACCGAGCAATTGGTTAGTTTCTATGCCACTGTACCGCAATATTTAAAAAAATTATTTGAACAGCAAGTCCAATCTCAATATGATGACGCAGTTATAGAAGAGGTTGATGAATATAATATTTTCAATCCTCAGGGATTCGTAGTTTCAGCTAGTATATTTTTAAATAAACAAGACGCTTTTCCTATTACCACCTATGAAAAGATGGAGACTGATCCTATCAATGCTTTAACCAACTCTCTTTCCAAATTTGAAAAAGGTGAAGGGGCAGCTGTTCAATTAATCATTCGTCCAGCCAATAAAAAATGGCATCGGACACCTGCTAAGCTGGCCACCATCATGCAGCAGGGAAAAAAATATTATCAAGCTGAAAAGGAAGTGTTAGGTGGCCCCATTACAAAATTTTGGCTTTATTTTAGAAGAGTATTTTTGCAAAGGGCCAGAAAATATGATAAAGGCCTAGATATTAAAACTGACCGGGAATACAGATTGTCTCCCATGGAAGAAGAAGTGGTAAAGAATTTTGAAATGAAAACAAACAGTAGCGGTTTTCAAACAAATATCAGAGTAGTTGTTTCTGCCGCTAATCAGGAAATGGCAGAATTCAAATTAAACAATGTTGTTAATTCTTTTATGCAATATTCATCTCATGAATATGGCAATGGTTTTCATGCTACTCGGCCGCATGACAAGAAAAAATTGATCCATGATTTTATTTATCGGAATTTTGAAGAAAAGAATTCATATATTTTAAATGTTAAGGAATTAAGTTCTATTTACCATTTGCCTCTACCCATGACGGAAACGCCCAATATCAGATGGCTAGTAGCCAAGAAAGCTGCTCCGCCATTTAACATGCCTAAAGAAGGCGTAATTTTAGGAGTAGTAGATTATAGAGGAAAAGAGACCCCAGTTAGAATTATGCGAAAAGACAGGCGACGTCATTTATATTGTGTTGGTCGTTCTGGTTCTGGTAAATCTGTTTTACTTTCCGGCATGGCTATCCAAGACATCCAAAACGGCGAAGGCGTGGGCGTAATTGATCCTCATGGTGATTTAATTTCTGATATATTACCTCACATTCCCAAAGAAAGAGCCGATGATGTAGTTATATTTAATCCAGCTGACATTGAGAGGCCAGTAGGTCTTAATATGTTGGAATATGATTCAGACGAACAAAAGGATTTTGCAGTGCAGGAAATGATAGCAATTTTTTATAAATTATTTGGTGAAGAAATGATCGGCCCTATGTTTGAGCATTATATGAGAAATGCCATGCTCGCTTTAATGGAAGACAAAGAAGCTGGATCCACCATTATTGAAGTGCCGCGAATGTTTACTGATGCCAAATTTAGAAAAGAAAAATTAAAAAAAGTTACTAATCCAATAGTTAAAAATTTTTGGGAACAAGAATATGAACAATCCCAGGCTGGTCAGCAAGCAGCTGATATGCTTTCTTATGTTATTTCTAAAATCGGTCGTTTCTTAACCAATGACATGATGCGAAATATCGTAGGTCAAGACAAATCTGGATTTAATGTCAAAGATATAATGGATAATCGAAAAATTTTATTAGTAAATCTTTCCAAGGGTACAGTTGGTGAAGTAAATAGTTCGCTTTTGGGCTTGATTATGGTATCAAAAATCCAAATGGCAGCCATGGCTAGGGCTTCTATAGCTCAATCAAAGCGAAAAGATTTTTATTTATATATTGATGAGTTCCAAAACTATACTACAGATTCTATTGCTACCATTCTTTCTGAAGCCAGAAAATATATGCTTAATTTAACACTGGCACATCAATATGTTAGTCAGTTAGTTGACAAAGAGGACACCAAGATCAGAGATGCTGTATTTGGTAATGCTGGTACAATGGTTGCTTTTAGAGTAGGTGTAGAAGATAGTGAAATGTTAGCTAAAGAATTTGCCCCAGTCTTTGACGAAAACGATGTAATCAACGTAGAAAAGTTTACTGCCAATGTAAAACTTTTAATTGATAACACTGCTTCCCGGCCATTTAATATGAAAACCTATATGCCTCCTCCAGGTGATCCCCAAATTGCTGAAAACTTGAAACAGCTATCCCGCTTGAAATTTGGCCGAGACCGAGCTATAGTAGACGCTGATGTAAAAGAAAGAAGTAAATTAGACGAAATAGGAGGAGGTGGAGGAGAAGGCATTGCCCCAGATTCATTTATATAATAAAAAATAAAATAAAATAAAATTATGTCAGACGAAAACAAAGACAAAATTATTGACTTGTTAGAAGCAATTGAAAATGCCCAAGCCAATTTATCCCGAGCTAAACAAATAATTCCTGAACTTGGTTTAGGTGAAATAGATGAGTTTGTCAAAAAAGCCGAAGGCCTGGGAATGATGGAAAACAGTAAAGATGAAAAAATTGTAGAAGGCGTTTTTGACGGCCAAAATATGATTGGTTCAGATGGAGAAAAATTTACCATTCCTGCCAATTATGCATCTAAATCCAAATTAGTAGAAGGTGATATTTTAAAATTGACTATTGCTAATGACGGATCATTTGTTTATAAACAGATTGGTCCAGTTGAAAGGAAGAGGGTAACCGGCGCTTTAGTAAAAGATGACGAAACCGGAGACTTTAAAATGGTAGCAAAAGGCAAAAGTTATAAATTAATTTTAGCCTCGGTTACATATTTCAAAGGTGAGCCTGGCGATGAAGTTATTGGCCTAACGCCGATAGAAGACGGGTCTAAATGGGCAGCTGTTGAAAACATTATTAAAGAAGGCGAAGAAAAACCGTTATTAGAGGATGGCACAGATGCTGAGTTAGATATAGGCGTAGATATTCAGTTAGATAAAGAATAAGAATAACAAAAATTAACAATAGAAAGTATTATTGTCCCGTCCCTTTAGGGGCGGGATATTTTTACGTCTTTTTACACGTCTTTTTACACTTGCCAAATTCATAATTTTAATATAAAATAGTCTTTACCATGACTCAAGTTTTATACCAAAAATATCGTCCTCAAAGCTTTCTAGAAGTATTGGGCCAAGATCATATCAAGACCGTTTTAATGAACGAATTAAAAGCTGGAAATGTTCCCCATGCTTTTTTATTTTGTGGCCCCCGGGGCATCGGAAAAACTACCCTGGCCAGGTTAATTGCCAAAAGCCTAAACTGCGAACAATTAAAAGAAGGTGAGCCTTGTAATCAATGTGAAGCCTGTAAATCTATATTAGCTGGCAAAGCCTTAGATGTAATAGAAATAGATGCTGCCTCTCATACTGGCGTAGATAATGTCAGAGAAAATATAATAGATAATTCCCGGGTGGCCCCCTCCCACTTTAAAAATAAAGTTTTTATTATAGATGAAGTCCACATGCTTAGTATCTCTGCTTTTAATGCTCTTTTAAAGACTTTAGAAGAACCTCCAGCTAATACTTATTTTATCTTAGCTACCACTGAAGTACATAAAGTTCCAGAAACCATAATTTCTCGGTGTCAAAGATTTGATTTTAAAAAAGTCAGCCCCAAAGAAATCGTAAAAAAATTAGAAAAAATCGTTATTGAAGAGGGCGTAAAAGTAGACATAGAAGTACTAAATCGAATAGTAAACGTTTGTGATGGTGCCATCAGAGACGCGGAAAGCCTTTTAAGCCAAGTTTTATCATTAGAAGAAGACCAAATCACTTTAGATATTGCCGAACTGGTTTTGCCCCGGTCTGATATTAACTTGGCTATTGGTTTATTTATTTTGTTAGCTGAAAAAAATATCAAAGAAGGAATAAGTAAAATAAATGAACTAATAGACCAGGGTGTAGATTTAAATAATTTTAATACTCGATTAATTGAATTACTTCGAAAAATAATTTTATACAAAGTAGATCCTAAATTAGAAAATTTAGATTATCTAGCATTAGACGAGGCTCATATTAAAAAATTACTTGAAATCATTGAATCCATCTCCTTAAATGAATTAATGCGCATAACAAATATATTTATTGGAAAAACCGAAGAATTAAAATCAGCTGATATTATTCAGCTTCCTCTGGAAATGGCTGTTATTGAAATCTGCAACCAAGAACAGCCAATTACTACAAATATTCAAAATGATATAAATAATAAAAAAGAAGTAAAGGAAGAAAAAGAAGTAAAAGCTGATAATCCAGTAAATATCCAAACTCCGCCTCTCTATACTCCCCAGAAAAAAGTTGTTACACAAACCCCAGAAACTGATTTTAAAAAAAAAGCAGTCAAGTGTGAGAAATTAGATGAAATCCAAAAAAATTGGCCAAAGATAATCAAGGCTATAAGAGAAAAAAATCATTCTTTAGCATTAACTATCCAATTATCTCATCTAATATGTATAGAAGGAGATGTCTTAACTTTAGGGCTAAAATATAAATTTCATACAGATCGAATTTGCGAAGCAGAAAATCTAGAAATTATTGAATCAATATTTGAAGAAAAATTAGGACGTAAAGTTAAAGTTAAATGTATTTTAGGGGACGAATATGATATAAATGAAGATGTAGTAAAAACTGCTAAGTCAGACAATATTGAAAATCCCAGCGACGAAGAAGTCCAAAATGTCTGGGACCTGGCCAAAAACACTTTTGGAGCTGATATTGCAAAATCTTCCTAAATTTCAAATATTTTCAGGGGTCGTCTAATGGTAGGACACATGGTTCTGGTCCATGGTATCGGGGTTCGAATCCCTGCCCCTGAGCAAATAATTAACAGGTTCGAATTTTATCCTCCGTAGTTCCGAGTTCATCGAGGGACGAAGGAGGACGAGACCGTTTCATTTCGGGTGCCTAGAAACTCGATTTCTATGCTATACTCAGCCAAGAATTAACACTTTAACTAGTTAAATACCTAATATGTTAAAAAAAACATAATCCAAGATGTCCAAAATGCAGGGGGTGTAGAAC
>JBDRII010000060.1:0-3941 GCA_043816085.1 Patescibacteria group bacterium
AGCACCAAACGACATCACTTGGCGGCCGCCTCGTCCTTTTGAAAAACAGCATTGGAACCAAAGAATAAAATTAAAATGGATTGCTCCTGGAGATGCAGATTTAGACCATTATATAATAGAAAGATTTGATGGTAATAATACTATTACTTTAGAATCAAATTATACTGGCCAAGGATATATGGATACTAATTTAAGCTATAATACTCCTTATCAATACACAATATATGCCGTAGATGATGATGACAATCAAAGTTCTGGAATAACTTCACCAGTATTAGTGCTAAAAAGGCCTACTCCAAGAAATTTAACAGCAACTGCTGGAGACCAGCAAATCGAGCTGAATTGGACTGCCCCTCCAATCCCTCCAATCCAAATAGGCGGATATTATATTTATTATGGAACCGACCCGGCTAATTTAGCTAATGTAATTGATGTGGGAAATGTTACTAATTATACTTTAACGGGCTTAAATAATGGAACAACTTATTATATAGCTGCTTCAGCTTATCATAATTTTACTGGCCAAGAAGGCCCAAGAGGTCCCACAATCCTGGCTGTACCTACGCCTTAAAATTTTAATGTGCCGCGGGAGAGACTCGTCCACCTACGTCCTTCGGACTCCGGTGGATAAAAACCCACTTAATATTTTATGTGCCGGGAGAGAGACTCGAACTCTCATGGTGTTGCCACCACTAGATTTTGAATCTAGCGCGTATACCAATTTCGCCATCCCGGCTCTAATTTAATAAAAATACCTAATTTTGGTTGAATTGTCAATCTGTTAAAATTTTGGTATAATTCTGTTACTTATGGGAAGGATAATATCAGTAGTAAATCAAAAGGGAGGAGTAGGTAAAACTACCACAGCTGTTAATGTTGCCAGTTATTTGGCTCATATGGGCAAGTTTGTTTTATTAGTGGATATTGATCCACAGGCCAATGCTAGCTCTGGTTTGGGTGCTGATCCGAAAAAAATTAGTAAAGGTATATATGAGGTAATTATTGGTCAAGAGAATTTTAAAGATGTTTTGCTAGGAACAGAGATTGAAGGTTTTGGTTTAGCTCCAGCTAGCATGGCTCTGGCTGGTGCAAATATTGAGTTAGTTGGTCATGAAAATCGAGAGTTTTTATTACATAATCATTTAATTGAAGCTAAATCAAATTTTGATTATATTATTATAGATTGTCCACCCAGCTTAGGGCTTTTAACTGTAAACGGTTTAGTGGCAGCCCAGGAAGTGCTAATTCCTGTTCAGTGTGAATATTATGCTTTAGAAGGGCTAGGGCAGCTTCTAAACACTATAAATCTAGTAAAACAGAATTTAAAGCCAGATTTGGACATTTTAGGCGCAGTTTTAACCATGTATGACCGTAGAAATAAATTATCTGAAGAAGTATTATGGGAAATACACAAATATTTTCCCAATAAAGTTTTTAGAACAGTAATACCCAGAAATATTAAGTTAGCTGAGGCGCCATCTCATGGCAAACCCATATCACTTTATGATCGCAGATCAAAAGGCGGCAGAGCTTATGAAAAATTGTCTAGAGAAATTTTATTAACAGAAAAATAAATTAAATTAACTATATGTCACTAGGTAAAGGTTTAGGATCATTAATTCCGCCAAAAATAAATAATGCTAGTATTGCTAATCAAGAAGAAGCATCTGAAATAAATAAGCCAAATGGCCGGGAGGTATTAGATCTTCCTGTGTCTCAAGTAAAAGTAAATCCGCAGCAACCTCGGCAACACATGGTTCATGATGAATTAGAAAATTTAGTGCAGTCAATTAAAGAACATGGTGTGTTACAGCCAATTATTGTAACAAAAACAGATGAAGGATATGAGTTAGTTGCTGGAGAGAGAAGGCTAAGAGCTTCAAAGATTGCCGGAAATAAAACCGTGCCTGGAATTGTGCGAGAAGCTTCTGATTTAGAAAAATTGGAGTTGGCTTTAATTGAAAATATTCAAAGATCAGATTTAAATCCCATTGAAAAGGCAGAGGGGTATAGCAAGTTGATTGATGAATTTGGTCTAACCCAGGAGCAGGCTGGTAAAAAAATGGGGGTATCTCGTTCTTCTTTTGCTAATACTATTCGAATGCTATCACTTCCTGATCCTATTCAAAAAGCCCTGGGGGACAGAAAAATTTCTGAAGGACATGCTAAAGTAATTTTGTCTTTGGCTAAAGAAAGCGAGCAGATTAAATATTTTAATGATATTATTAATAATAAAATGTCAGTGCGGTCTTTAGAGTCTGCTATTTTAGACAAGAAACCAAAAAAGAAAAGAGAAGTTACTGATCCTCAAATTAATTATTGGACAGAAAAATTACAAGATAAGTTAAAAACAAAAGTTAACATATCCAAAAAAGGAGATAAAGGTAAACTACAAATTGAATTTTATTCAGCCAGTGAATTATCTGAAATTGTAAAAAATATTATGTCGTAAGGATTTTTTGCAGAGATTCCCGACGGTTTTTATTAATCCATTGACGAATACGGCTTTTAGCTGTATCGGTTTTTACAAAATTTAACCAGTCTTCACTAGGACCTTTGCGGTTTTTATCATTGTGGATTTCTATTACGTCACCACTTTTTAATTTAGTTTCTAAACTACAAATTTGGTCATTAATTTTAGCACCAGTGCACGTGTGGCCAATATCAGTGTGAATATTATAAGCAAAATCTATTGGTGTGGCGTCTTCCGGCAGGTCAATAACATCACCTTTAGGAGTAAAGACAAAAATTCTAGTTTGGAAAATATCAATTTTTAAAGATTCTAAATATTGACTTTCATTGGAAATTTCTTTTTGTAATTTACTAAGTTGCTGGATCCAAGAAGTTTTTTCTTTGATTTTACTTTGTTCAGCCCCTTCTTTATAATGCCAATGAGCAGCAATGCCAAATTCGGCTTCTTTGTGCATTTCTTCGTCTCTGATTTGGATTTCCAAGATTTCCCCTTCATTTGTAAAGACGGTTGTATGCAATGAACGGTAACCATTGGGTTTGGGCTGGGCAATATAGTCTTTGATTCGGCCTTTTAAGGGTGTAAAGTTTTGATGGATAATTCCTAATACTTCATAACAAGTAGAGACGTCTTTAACAACTATTCTTAGAGCAATAAGGTCATATATTTTTGAAAGGTCTTTATTAGATTCTTGAAGTTTTTTATATAGGCTGAAGTAATGTTTGGCTCGACCATGGATTGAGACAAAATCAATATCATTATTTTTAAAGATTTTTTTTATATTTTTGATATTTGTCTGGATTTGTTTGTCTTTTTCTTTATATATACTTGAAACTTTTTTTTGCAGCCATTCGTATTCTTCGGGGTAAACATAAGGAAAAGCCAGATCTTCGATAACACCTTTAATCTCTCCCATTCCCAAGCGATTGGCAATGGGGGCGTAGATTTCTAATGATTCCATAGCAATTCGTTTTTGTTTTTCTTCTGGTAGAGCGTCTAAGGTTTCTAGATTATGAATTCGGTCAGCAAATTTAATAACAATGACTCGGATGTCTTTGGCCATGGCCACAAACATTCGGCGAAGATTTTCCATGTATCTTTCAATGCCGCGATATTTAAGCTGACCCAGTTTGGTAATGCCTTGGACTAATCTGCCAACTTCCGGACCAAATTCATTTCGAATGTCTGTTAGATTTATATCTGTGTCTTCTGGTACGTCATGCAAAAGCCCGGCAGCTATAGTTGCATCATCCATTTCTAAATTTACTAAGTTATTGGCAGTAGCAAGTGGGTGAATGATATATGGTTCACCAGATTTTCGTTTCTGCTCCTTATGAGCCTCAGCTGCAAAATTATAAGCCCGGCGAATAAGATCAATATTTGCATCTGGGTTTTTATTTTGAAGTTTTATTATAAGATCATCTATAGTCATAATGGTATATTTAAACGTTTTGATTCTAGCTGATTTTAC
>JBDRII010000061.1:0-11785 GCA_043816085.1 Patescibacteria group bacterium
TATTGGCAGCAAATTCCCCAACATTTCAAACATGTTAATTTGGATGCATTTATTATAATGCCAAACCATTTACATGGAATAATTCAAATTTTATGGAATAACAATCCATTATTTGCCAAAAATGAAAATGATAATAAAAAATTACACCAAAACTTGGTAAATAATATATGTAATATTAATTTTTTTCAAAATACAATTATTGATTTACGCAAAGACATTATATATTTGAATAATGATATGATGACTAATTTTCAAACAGACGTTGTCCGTTTTCGTAGAGACGCGATTAATCGCGTCTCTACACAAAACGTAAACACAAAAAACAATTTCGAAAAAATTCAAAAAACACAAAAAAATTCTGGTGGAATTACCGGAAAACATAATCCTATGTTACAACCAAATTCATTATCCGAAATGATGCGATCATTTAAGGCAAGATGCACATACAAAATTCGAAAAAACCATGATTCACATTTCCAATGGCAAGCACGTTTCTACGATCACATTATTCGAAATGAATTTTCATTATTTACAATCCGTGAATATATTATAAATAATCCGTCAAAATGGCAACGGGACAGGAACAATAAAAAAGGTTTGTGGATGTAATCCCCCTAATTGTCTTACTTGTCAAAAACAACATTTCATTGTAAACTAATTAAGCATTAAAATTTCTTTAAAAATTTATTTAATAAACATGTATTTTTTGGCTAATATTAGCAAAAATATACCCCCGCAGGCCAATGGTCAGCCTCGGCTAAATTTAACAAATTAATTATGACCCCCAAACAAGACGATCCAAACGACAAAAGCCAGTCATTAATGGCTAAATTATTAGAAGAGCAAGGCGAATTACCCATCCCAGAGGTGGGTGATATTATTGAAGGTAAAGTTGTTTCTGCTTCTAAAAACGAAGTAATCCTAGACATCGAAGGAATATCTAGCGGAATTATCCGTGGACCAGAACTAGTAGATGAATCTGGTGAATATTCAGAATTAAAAATCGGCGACACTGCTCAAGCCACAGTTTTAGAATTAGAAAACGAAACCGGAGCCATGGAAATGTCTCTGCGCCAAGCTGGTCACCAAAAAGCTTGGGACAGCCTAGAAGGTTTAATGCGAGAAGAAAATGTTGTAGAAGCTACTGTGATAGAAGCTAACAAAGGTGGTTTATTAGTTCGAGTAGGACGGGTTCCAGGATTTTTACCAGTTTCCCAATTAAGCACCGAACATTATCCCAGAGTAGAAGGTGGTAATAAAAATAAAATATTAGAAAAACTTCAATCATATATTGGCGACGACTTTAAAGTAAGGGTAATTGACGTAGACGAGGGTGAAGACAAATTAATAGTTTCAGAAAAAGCCGCTAAAAAAGAAGAACAACGCAAAGTTATATCCAAATACAATGTTGGTGACATCGTAGATGGAAAAATTACTGGCGTAGTAGACTTTGGTGCTTTTATAGAATTTGGCGATGGCCTAGAAGGCTTAGTTCATATTTCCGAGCTTGCTTGGCAAAGAATAGATAATCCTAGAGACATTATAAAAGTAGGAGACGAAGTAAAAGCCCAAATTATTACTATCGATGATTCTAAAATTTCTCTTTCTATCAGACGTCTGCAAACTGATCCATGGAAAGAAGTGGTTAAAAAATACAAAGTTGGCGATAAAGTAAAAGGAACTGTATTAAAAGTAAATCCTTTTGGCATCTTTGTAGAATTAGACCAAGACATTCATGGCTTAGCTCACATATCAGAATTATCACATCAAAAGATTTCTAGCCCCAAAGAAGTGGTAGAGATTGGCACAGAATATACATTTAAAATTCTAACTATTGAGCCAAACAATCATCGTTTAGGATTATCCTTAAAAGCTGCCAGCGATAAACCCGATCAGGATTCACAGGACAAGAAGGATAAGAAAGAAGAAGAGAACCAAGATTTACAGGATAAAAAGATTAAGCAGGACAAGAAAGAAAAGAAAGAAAGCAAATAGCCTGAGCCTCCTGGCGAGGGCATTAACTACCCATTGTCCCTTTAGCAGTAATATCTTATAATAAAAACAAACATATGGCAGTAGCAAAAAAGCCAAACCGACCCGATTTAATAAAAAAAGCTATTTATTTAGTAGTAGTGCTAATTATTATTGGCGCTTTTTTAAGTTTTTATAATTCTTCTACTGAAACAATTGATGAAATTGGTCTAGGCGAACTAGTCCAAAAAATTAATAATGAAGAAGTAAAAAATATAGAAGTTCAAGCAGAACAAAATCTAAATGTTCTTTTAAATGATGATACAAAATTAAAGGCTCAAAAAGAAACTTCTGAATCCCTTACAACTGTTTTAGAAAACTATGGTGTTTCATCAACACAAATGCAAAACATCGATATTTTAATTAAAAATGAAAGTGGCTGGTCATTTTGGCTTTCTTCATTACTACCTTTCCTCATCCCTTTCCTATTAATAGTAGGCATTATTTACTTGTTCATGCGCCAAGTTCAAGGCTCCTCTAATAAAGCCATGATGTTTGGTCAATCCAAGGCCAGAGAAACTTCTCCCAAAGACAAAAAAAATAAAATAACTTTCAAACAAGTAGCCGGCGTAATAGAAGCTAAAGAAGAATTAAAAGAAGTAGTAGAATTTTTAAAACATCCAAAAAAGTTTGCCGCTGTTGGTGCCAAGGTTCCAAAAGGAGTGTTACTTTTAGGCCCTCCTGGTACTGGTAAAACTTTGCTAGCCCGCGCTGTAGCTGGTGAAGCTAGTGTACCCTTTTTCCATATCTCTGGTTCAGAATTTGTCGAAATGTTTGTTGGTGTGGGTGCTTCCCGGGTACGTGATCTTTTCAAAAAAGCTAAAAAAGGTGCTCCTGCCATTGTCTTTATAGATGAAATTGACGCAGTGGGTAGGCAAAGAGGAACAGGCCTAGGCGGATCTCACGACGAACGTGAACAAACTTTAAATCAAATCCTAGTAGAAATGGATGGCTTTGAACCAGATACTGGGGTAATTGTTGTAGCTGCCACTAACCGGCCAGACGTATTAGACCCAGCCTTACTTCGACCAGGCCGCTTTGACCGCCGAGTAATTTTAGACATGCCAGACATCAAAGACCGTGAAGGTATATTAAAAGTCCATGCGGGAGACAAACCTTTGACCAAAGACGTTAATTTAAGAGATTTAGCTGAACGTACTCCAGGTTTTTCTGGGGCCGACCTCGCCAACCTATTAAATGAAGCAGCTATTTTAACTGCTCGTCGCAATAAAAAAGAAGTTAGCATGGCTGAGTGTTTAGAAAGTATTGAAAAGGTTCTCTTAGGGCCAGAAAGAAAAAGCTCCCTGCTCTCTAAAAAAGAAAAAAGAATAACAGCTTATCATGAAGCTGGCCATGCCCTGGTTGCTAGAATGACTCCAGCTTCAGACCCAGTTCGAAAAGTTTCTATAGTGTCTCGGGGTCAGGCAGCTGGGTATACATTAAAGCTTCCTATAGAAGACAAGCATTTACATAGTCGCACAGAATTCATGGCAGATTTAGCAGTCTTTTTAGCTGGTCATGCTACTGAAAAGAAAAAATTTGGTGAACTTACTACAGGCGCCACTAATGATCTACGTCAGGCCACTCGTTTAGCTAGGAAGTTAGTAACAGAATTTGGTATGAGCGATACTATGGGTCCTCGTACTTTTGGGGAAAAAGAAGAATTAGTATTTTTGGGTAGGGAAATTAGTGAACAAAGAGATTATTCTGATGATACTGCAAAAAAGATTGATGATGAAATAAATAAAATTATTGACCAAGCCTATAAAATGGCCAATAGTGTCCTTGCAAAAAATAGTGATAAACTAGAAGAAGTTGCAGAACAATTAATAGAAGTAGAAACCTTAGAGCAAGAAGAATTCGAAGCAATTTTTTCTAAAAATAAAAAAGAAATTAATAAAAAGGAGGCAGTATGACATTTTATAAAAATATTTTAGGTAGTGCTTATCAAATGACAAAAAAACACAAATTTTTATGGTTATTTGGTTTTTTTGTTGTGCTTCTCGGAGAAAATGGTGGTGAATATGAATTCTATATCCGTCATACTCAAAAGTTATTTCAAGAAGATAATATTTTTAATCCATATTTCTGGCTAACTTCTAGGTGGGAAGTACTTTATAATCAAATCACTTCTTTTGTGGCAGCTACTGGAGTCCTAGGATACTTTTTACTATTTATTTTGGCCCTAGCCTTGCTTTTAGTAATTTATTTTGTAATGGTTTCCCAAGCTTCCATAGTAAAGACCACTGACCTGGCTGCAAATAATAAGAAGGTTTCATTATTCGCCAGCATTAGCTTGGTTCGAAAAAAAGTTTTTTCTATTTTAGGATTAAATATTATATTAAAAGGAATAATTTACACAGTTTTTTTACTAATTGGTCTTCCTCTTTTATCCTTAATTGCCTCTTCGGGAAATCAAGATTATTTTACTCTATATTTAATTCTTGGATTTGTTATTTTATTTCCAATAATCATTGTGTCCAGTTTTCTTACAAAATATGCCATTAATTTTATTGTTTTAAAAGAAGAAAAATTTTTAAGCTCTATTGTTAAAGCTTGGAAACTATTTATTAAAAATTGGTTAATCACTTTAGAAATGGCTTTAGTAATATTTGTATTAAATATAGCAATTAGCTTGCTTATTATAGTATTATTGTTTGTAGTGTTATCTCCGTTTTTATATTTTTCTATATTAAATTCAAACACTTTGGTTTCTAGCGCACCTCTAGCAGCTTTTTTATATATTGTACCAATAATTGTCATTGCCCTGATAGCCTTGGTGGGATCAATGTTTTCTGCTTTTCAATGGTCAGCTTGGACAATTTTATTTGATAGTTTAGTGCGTGAGCCCAAGCAAGCTAGAATATTAGGCTGGATAAAAAGGAAGAAATAGAAATTATATGCGCATGTAGCTCAGGGGTTAGAGCACAGTCCTTATAAGACTGGGGTCGATGGTTCAAATCCATCCATGCGCACCAGACTTTGGGCGGTTAGCTCAGTTGGCCAGCCTTCGCTAAAGCTACGGCTGATAAATTAGAGCTTGAATAGGGTGTATAGCTCAGCCGGTTAGAGCGTTACGTTGACATCGTAAAGGTCTCCCGTTCGAGTCGGGATACACCCACAGTCACTGGTTTTTATCCTCCGGAGCCCGAAGGGCGAAGGTGGACGAATCCAGTATCGCCCACATAATAATAATTTAACTTACCTCAACCCTCTGGCTCCCTTCTCCTCGTCAGGAGAAGGGAGAACTAAAATTAATACGGTTCCCCCTCTTCCACGTAGTGGAGAGGGGGACAGGGGGAGAGGACATTGAACTATGCCAAAAATAAAAAAATTATCACACGACGAACAACATCGCCAAGCCATTCAAAGAGGCGAAATAATATCTCCCGAAGAACTAAAAGAAACAGCTGGAGTTATTACCTGGCGCATTTTTAGAATTTTATCCGAGTTTGTAGATGGTTATGAATTCTTATCTGGTCTAAAAAATAATGTAACAGTTTTTGGATCAGCTCGCTTAAAACCAGGGGAAAAACATTATAATGAAGCCTATAAATTAGGTAAATTACTAGCGCGAGCTGGATACGGAGTAGTAACCGGTGGCGGTCCAGGTATTATGGAAGCTGCTAATAAGGGCGCTTATGAAGCTGGCGGTGAATCTTTAGGTTTGAATATTAAACTTCCCATGGAACAACGAGTCAACCCTTATGTTCGCCATAGCATTGGCTTTCATTTTTTCTTTACTAGAAAAGTAATGCTTACTTCTCCCGCTAAAGCCTTTTTTGCTTTTCCTGGTGGTTTTGGTTCGATGGATGAAGTATTTGAAATTATGACACTGATGCAAACTGGAAAAATCAACCCTGTTCCAGTAATTTTAGTTGGTAAAAGATTTTGGGGTAGCCTAGATCATTTTATTGTGGAACACATGTTAAAAGAAAAAGAAACTATTTCTAAATCAGATACTAAGATATATAAAATCGTTGACACAGCTGAAGAAGCTATGAAGGCTTTGAAATCATGGAAAAAGCCCAAGCAGAAAAAATAATCATTTCTGAATCAGATGAAAATATTAGGTTGGACAAATTTTTAGTTCAACATTTTTCAGATTTGTCCCGCTCTCAAATTCAGAAATTAATTCAACAAGAAAAAGTATTAGTTAATCAGAAGCCAGCTAATAAAAAATATTTATTAAAAATAAATGATAATATTACAATTAATTTTATTAAACAGGAAATAGAAATTAAAAAACCAGACTTATCTCCAAATAAAAATATTACACTAGATATAGTTTTTGAAGACGAAAATTATTTGGTTCTAAATAAGCCTGCTAACCTAATCGTCCATCCTTCAGTTTCTCATTCAGAGGGTGATACATTAATAAATGCTCTTATCCATTATTATCCAGAAATAACAGAAGTAGGAGAAGATGAATTGCGTCCTGGCATAGTTCACAGATTAGATAAAGAAGTATCAGGCTTAATGGTAATAGCCAAAACCCAGGCAGCATTTTTAGATTTAAAAGATCAATTTCAAGACAGAAAAATTTACAAAGAATACATTGCCCTAGTTCATGGCATTCCCACTAAAGACCAAGATATTATTAAATTAAATATTTCTAGATCAATAGATGGGCATAAAATGGCCGCTCAACCAGGAGTTGGCAAAAAAGCTATTACTGAATATGAAATCATAGAAAAATATAACAACTTTGCTTTATTAAAAGTTGTCATTAAAACTGGTCGTACTCATCAAATAAGAGTTCATTTAAATGCCATTGGCTACCCAGTAGTAGGAGATCAAATCTATAAACCAAAAAAATTAATAACTCGAGTCAAACTGGATCGGATATTTTTACATAGTCATAAACTAGAATTTAGTGATATAAGTGGAGAAAAAATGTCATTTTCTAAAGATTTGCCTCAGGAGTTGACTAGATTAATTAACTCGTTTATACTATAATAGTTCTTGGATTTTCCAAGAATTTTATTAACCTAATTTTTTACAAATATGGCAGAAGATAAGCCCAAAAAAGAGGAGAAACAGGAGAAAAAACCTGACAATAAAGAGGAAAAGAAATCTGTAAAAAAGAAATTTCCAGTAATAAAGCCTGGATATACTGTTCGAATCTATCAAACCATTAGAGATGGTAAAAAAGAAAGACAGCAATATTTTGAAGGAATAATCCTAGCTATTAAAGGAAAAACCCCTGTTACCAGAACAGTTACTGTTAGAAAAATTTCTGAAGGAGTAGGCGTAGAAAAAATCTTTCCTTTAGGATCCCCAACTATCGCCAAAGTAGAAATTATAAAAAAGGCCAAGGTCCGAAAGTCAAAGTTGTATTACCTTCGTTCTTATAAAAAGAAACTACAAGAAGAAAAGGTCAAATAATTTGGCCGCAGTGCTGGAACTGGTAGACAGGCCAGCTTGAGGGGCTGGTGTCCTTTACGGATGTAAGGGTTCGAATCCCTTCTGCGGCACTGTGAAATTTTGGACGGTTAGCTCAGTTGGCTAGAGCGTCTCGTTTACACCGAGAAGGCCGTGGGTTCGAATCCTACACCGTCTACATATGAAATGGTTTATTGGAATCTTATTTATCGCCCTAGGAGTCTTTGCAGTATTAAAAACTGAATGGATTCTAAGTTTTTTTGGACGCAATTCATGGGCTGAAAGCAAATTAGGAGCCGAAGGTGGCTCCCGATTATTTTACAAATTAATTGGAATTGGTTTAATTGTTTTTGCTTTCCTATTGATGACTGGAATTTTCACATCATTTCTAGATAAAATTTTCAATAGAGGTTTAATGTAACATGGGCCCGTAGCTCATCTGGTAGAGCGACTGCTTTGCACGCAGTAGGTGGCAGGTTCGAGTCCTGTCGGGTCCACCTTCGTCCCTCGTAAACTCGGGACTCCGGTGGATAAATCCACAAATTATTTAATCTGGTCAACTCGTGTGTTTATAAGAGAGCGAGTCTTTCTAACGTAATTTTTATTAATATAAACTTTCAAAGCACTTTGGTAGTTGCCGGCTTTTTTTGGTGCTTCTACTTTAAAAGTAAAAGTAGCTTCTTCGCCTGGGAGTACTTTTTTTTCATTAAATCTAAATTTACCATAAACATCATCCCATGATTTATGGCTAAACTTTGAAGTTTTATTATCAGGGTCATTATTATAAACTTTCAAATAAGTTTTTTTACGGTGCCATGTTCGGCTTCCAGTATTTGTATATGTCACAGTAACTTTTTGGGTCCAGCCAGATTTATAAGCATTCCTCATGTTATTTGCAGATATTTTTCCTTTCCAATTATCTTTGTAATTAAGATACTTCTTTTTAGTCTTTTTTCTAATATTATCCAATTGACCTAAAATAATATTACCTGGACACTGGGTATAATCCAGATCTTGATGGGCAATAATATTAGGCGTGGTCATATCAATTAAAGTAGAATTGCCCCCTGGCTTTATTTTTAATTTATTAGCCTTTTTAGCCAGTAGTGTAGTTAAGGATTTTTGAATTTTAGTATTATAATTATTTAAGTTATAGCATGATCCATCTTTCTCATCATAACAGCCCAAAATTGCTACCCCCACAGTGCCTTCATTATAATTAATGCCCTTAAATTCATTATACACATGTCCTCCTATAACTCCATTGCCGCCATATCGGCCTTTATAAACATTTCCCTGTCCGTCAATTAAATAATTATAGCCAATATCACCCCAGCCCAAAACTACGGCATGCCAATAATAGATTGCCCTAATAGTGGCAGCTGGGTCATCACCGCCATTACTAGAAGCTGTGTGGTGAATAACAAATTTTTTTGGTGTTTCATATTGGGGTTTCCAAAAACGATAATCTTCATTAGCTCCCCACTCTTCTCTGGAAATAATATTAAATCCAGACTTCTCTTTTTCTTTAGCATCTACATTAGCCAAAGAATTAGTCCATCTTTGTGATGGTCCTTTAGTGGTGTCCAAATATAATATTTTAACGTTTGAAATATTATGCGGTCCCCCACTAATTTTATAAGCAGCTTTAGTGCCAGTGACAGAAATTGGAAAAGAGGTTTTAGCATTTAATTCGCTAAGATCTTTGCTTTCCCCTTGAACCATATCCAATCTAATCCAATCTGTATTTTCAGTTTTTAAATAAAATTCAATATTTGAATTATCAGGAATATCGCCTTCCCATTGCAGCCCTAGTGCATTAAACTCAAAATCAGCCTCAGTTAAGGGGCTGATATAATTAGAATCACTATTTAAACTTAAGGAAGTTTGTTGATTAATTTCAAGATTAATTTCACCGGCAATAGTTTTGCTCTTTTCAGCTACTACTGGATTGAGGAACAACATAAGCATCAAAGCCCCAAAAAGCAAAGGAAAAGTTCCTAATAGCAAAATTTGATTTTTGTTTTTCATTTTATGTTGTATTTTCGCGACTAAAAAAGGCCCTAAGTAATATAGGCCTCCATTCAGCACGTCACTAATATATTATAGCGCAAAATTACACTTTTGTAAAGGGTAAAATTTTGATTATTCTTTAGTACTACAAACTTCTAATTTAAAATCCTTACAATTAATCACTGTAAACATTCCCAATAATAACCAGAACAAAACAGATAAATCATTTTTAAAATAAGGCACATCTACTAATCCATAAATAATAATACTAACAAATGCACCCAACAAAATAATATTTTCTCGGTTATTATTTTTCAAGCCAGTATTAAATATTTTATATAATATCCATAAAAGCCAAATCAATCCCAAGAACCCCAGCTGTACCCAAAAATTTAAAAATATATTATGAGGATATAATAAAAGTTCAGTATGAGAATCTAATCTATATTCATCATAAACAATAGGAAAACCCCCTAGGCCTGATCCCTCAAGCGGCTGATCCATTAGCAAGGAAGATGTTCCCTTCCATAAAGCTAGCCTTACATCACCAGAAGTATCCTGAAATAATAAAATGTCTCTGGTTTGGGGTATAAACATACTAATTAATATTGCCACAAAAAAGGCTGCTAATATTGCGTAGCGCCATCTAGTAAATAATCCATAAAAAACTAGTGCTCCTATTATTGCTAAGAAGGCCCCATCAGTTTGCGCCATTAATATTGCGGCCAGAGACAAAACAAAAGCCACTGCTAAAAATACGCCTTTAGTTTTTGCAGACTTAGAAAAATATAAATAACCAAAAATTAAAGTAATAATTGGCGTTAAATATAATCCCACAGCATTAGGGTATTCATAAATTGAAGTTATTCTAAATTCTGGACCACGAATATCCCATGGAGCGGGAATTCCATAACCTGTAAAATATTGAATCAAGCCGACTATAGAAATAAATAAAGCTGACAAAGCCAAGCTAAAAATAATTTTTTTAAGCTTTGGCTGAACATTTAAAATCATTAAAAACAACATGACTGGTTCAATAATATAAGCCTTTAACATACCGAGAGCCGAATATGTATCTGGTGAAACAATCGTTGAAATTAAACCAGTCATAATAAATAAAGCTAAAGGATATTTCCACCAACCCAAATAAAATTTCGCTTGCGCTTTTATCATAAATATAATAAAAGTTCCAATAATCAATAGTTCTAAAAAAGTAAAAGGAACAGAAAAAATATCAAATCTGATCAAATAAGTAGGTAAAAGTAAGATTATTATGTATATTAGATTTTCAACTGTTTTCATTTTTTTTATTTAAGGTCATGTTTTGGCAAGCTATCATTAATCCAATTGTAAACCATATATGCATTATATACAAAATTGAAAAAGTATTATACTGCACCAAGATTCCAATAAAGGCAGCCATTAATCCAATGTGTAAAGCTTTTAATAAATTATTCTGTTCTACTATAATAGCTTTTATGTTCCGGATGATTAAAATAATAATAATCAATATAAATAAAGCCAGCCCCAAAATTCCACTTTCTGCTAAAATTTCTAAATAAACATTGTTCACAATTTTATATCCGTCTTGGGGAACTACATAGGGATGAGAAGATGAAAAAGGCCCAAATGATCCTGGTCCAATTCCAATTAATGGATGTGTTGACCAAGCTCTCTGGCTTTCAGAAAATGTATCCACTCTTTCTTCATAAGAGGCACCCTCAAAAATACTCTGAGTATGTTCTGTAAAATCTTCTAAAGCATTTTCTAAATTTAAAAACTTAACAGCTCCAACAGATACTAGCGAAACCACAATAATAAAATAAATAATATTTCGAGGTGTAAAAACTTTTTTAAATAAAAATATACATACAATAATCAAAGAAGCAGCAAATGCTATATAAGCCCCCCTAGAAACTGTTAAAACTAAATTAAGACCACCCAAAGCTACTAAGCTGGCTAAAATATAGGGTTTTAATTTAAGACTTTTAGTCAAAAAAACAGTTAACAATAAACAAAACGGCAACAATAAATAATTAGCAAAATACAAAGGTTCCAGAGCCGTAGACTGCACCCGGGGAAATCCTAATACATCTTTGGTATACAATTCTCTCAAGCCCGTTAATTCTGGAGGCAAACCCACAATATCTCCTAAAAATTGGTAAATACCAAATATAGTAACTAGGCTGTAAGAGAAAAACAAAACATAAAGCATTTTATTCAGATTTTCTTTTTTCTTGATTAAATTTGGGATTAGAAGAGCAACAAAACTGGTAAAAATAATAAATAATAGCACCATTGTTGATCTTTCGATATTAGGAGCATTATAAATTGCTAAAATATTTATTAAAATAAA
>JBDRII010000062.1:0-3707 GCA_043816085.1 Patescibacteria group bacterium
TGTATAATACTCGGGTTAAAAATTATCCATTAAAATAATGCAAAACAAAAAAATTTCCGTGAAAGGTGCCAGAGTGCACAACCTTAAAAATATCAACGTTGACATCCCTCGGGACAAATTCGTAGTAATTACGGGCATTTCCGGATCAGGTAAATCATCTCTGGCTTTTGATACTATTTACGCTGAAGGCCAAAGACGCTATGTAGAAAGCTTATCTGCTTATGCCAGGCAATTTTTAGGTCTTATGGATAAGCCAGATGTAGATCAAATCGAAGGCCTTTCCCCTGCCATCTCTATCGACCAAAAAACCGCTTCCCATAATCCCAGATCTACTGTAGGCACCGTTACTGAAGTCTATGATTACTTAAGATTACTGTTTTCCCGTATTGGCATTCCTCATTGCCATAAATGTGGCCAGGAAGTTTCCAAACAAAGCATTAAACAAATTTCAGAAAAAATCCAAAAATTAGATAAAAATACTGACTTCATGATTATTTCTCCTATTATCCGCGATAAAAAAGGAGAACACCGAGCTGTGTTTGAAGAAGCTCGAAAATCTGGCTACGTTCGCGTACGCGTGAACGGTAATCTTTACGCTATAGAAGAAGCCGAAGACATGAATCTAGATAAAAAGAAAAAACATAATATAGACGTAGTAGTAGATCGTTTAACTTTAAACCAAGAATTAGACAAAGAAAGATTAATGGAGTCACTTGAAACTGCACTTGATCTCTCAAATGGTTTAGTTGTTGTTCACGATTCAAAACAAGAAAAAGATATTATTTACTCAGAACATTTTTCCTGCCCTAAATGTAACATTTCCTTAGAAGACAACGAACCTCGTAACTTTTCCTTTAACAGCCCCCATGGCGCCTGCCCTGATTGTACAGGAATGGGCACCAAGCTGGAGGTTGACGCTGATCTAGTCATTCCCAATAAAAAACTTTCTATTGCTGAAGGCGCTATCCGGCCCTGGTCCCGCACTTCATCAAACCAAACTTGGCAATCTCGCATTTTAGAAGCAGTTGCGGGAGATAATGGTTTCTCTACCAAAACCGCTGTAAAAGACCTAGACCAAAAAGATTTAAAAATAATATTATATGGAACAGGAAATAAAACTTATGATGTTAATGCTCCTTATGCTACTGGCAAAGTCAAAGAATTTTTTACCAGTTATGAAGGTGTTCTTCCTAACCTAGAAAGACGCCACAAAGAAACTGAATCAGAATATATGCGTAGCGAAATCGAACGCTATATGCGAATTTACCCTTGCCCTACCTGCAAAGGCCGCCGACTAAAAAAAGAATCTTTAGCCGTAACTATTGCTGACACCAACATTTCCGAAATTACTAATCTACCCATTAATAAAACACTTAAATTTTTCAAAGAAATAAAACTCTCTCCTCGCGACCAAAAAATTTCTAAACAAATATTAAAAGAAATAGATGCCAGGCTGCAATTTTTAATTAACGTTGGCTTATCTTATTTAACCCTAGATCGAACTGCTTCTACCCTAGCTGGCGGCGAAGCACAGAGAATAAGGCTAGCCACTCAAATCGGCTCAGCCCTAACCGGAGTTTTATACATTTTAGATGAACCATCTATTGGCTTGCATCAAAGAGACAACAAAAAATTAATCCAAACATTAAAAAACTTAAAAGACTTGGGCAACACCGTAATTGTAGTAGAACATGATGAAGAAACCATTCTAGCAGCTGACCATGTTATTGATATCGGCCCTGGCGCTGGTGTTCAAGGTGGAAAAATAATAGCTGCTGGTTCCCCGGAAAGCATTATGAAAAATAAAAAATCTATCACCGGTGAATATCTATCTGGCAAAAAAGAAATTGCCATCCCTAAAAAATTCAGAAAAGGCTCTGGCAAGCATATTGAAATTAAAAAAGCCTCAGCTTTTAACTTAAAAGACGTTGACGTAAAAATTCCTTTAGGCAGTTTAGTTTGTATTACTGGTGTTTCTGGCTCTGGTAAATCTACTTTAATGACAGAAATTTTAGCAAAATCCCTAGCCCAACATTTTTATAATGCCAAAGACCTGCCAGCTGAACATAAAGAAATTAAAGGCTTACAAAATTTAGACAAAGTAATTCATATTGACCAAAGCCCAATTGGAAGAACCCCCAGGTCTAACCCTGCTACTTACACCGGACTGTTCACATATATTAGAGATCTCTTTACTAGGGTCCCAGAAGCTAAAATGCGCGGTTATAAAGCTGGACGTTTTTCTTTTAATGTCAAAGGTGGGCGTTGTGAAGCTTGCCAAGGTGATGGCGTACAAAAAATAGAAATGCATTTCTTGCCCGATGTATATGTAAAATGTCCTGAATGCAAGGGTAAGCGATATAACGAAGAAGCTCTAGAAATTAATTACCGAAATAAAAATATTTCTGACATTCTAGCCATGAGCGTAGAAGAGGCTTATCCATTTTTTGGTAATATTCCCGCTGTTAAAGAAAAACTACATACTTTAAAGGAAGTCGGGCTAACTTATATCAAACTTGGCCAAAATGCTACCACTCTTTCTGGTGGTGAAGCTCAAAGAGTAAAACTAGCCACAGAACTTTCTCGGCGCGCCACAGGTAAAACCCTTTATATATTGGACGAACCCACAACTGGTCTTCATTTTGAAGATGTTAAAAAATTATTAACTGTTTTAAACCGATTAGTAGATAAAGGCAATTCAGTTTTAGTTATTGAACACAATCTAGACGTTATTAAGTCTGCTGACCATATCATAGACCTGGGCCCAGAAGGCGGCGACCAAGGTGGTCAATTAATAGCTCAAGGCACACCCAAAGAAGTTAGCGCCATAGAAAACTCTTACACTGGTCAATTTCTAAAACGATATTTTGAATAAACATGATTCTCTCCACCCTCAAATACTTCAACCTCTTTGATTATCCATTAACTCTAATAGAGATAAAAAAATGGTTATTTCAAGATGACGAAAATAATTTAGAAACAATAAAAAATAAATTAGAAGAAAATCCTACCATAGAACAATCAGAAGGTTTTTATTTTTTAAAAGGCAGAGAACAAATTGTTAATCTAAGAAAACAAAAATATTTATATACTCAAAAAAAATATAAAAAAAGATTTAAATATATAAAATTAATCTCTTATTTACCTCATGTTTCAGGAATCTTTATAGTAAACAACCTGGCTATCTCAAATGTTGATAAACAAAGCGACATTGACTTATTAATTATCTCCAAAAAAAATAAAATCTGGACCACTAGATTTTTTACCACTTCTATAATTAAATTATTGGGTTTAAGACCTAATCCAAATAAGTCAGAAGATAAAATCTGCTTAAGCGTTTATTTAACTGAAGACAACTTAAATCTGGAAAAATATAAAATTGGTAAAAATGATATTCATTTTACTTACTGGGTAAACCAAATGATTCCTGTATATAATCCAGGTAATATTTATCAAAAATTTATACAAACAAATAACTGGATAAAAAAAGATCTACCAAATTCTTTTGAATATTCACCGCCTAAAACTAGACAAATCAAAAATAATTTGCTAAAAAATATATCTAAAAACATTTTAAGTATATTTTGTTTTGAAAAATTATTTAAAAAAATTCAACTAAGTATATTACCTAATAAATTAAAAAATTTAATGAATAAAGACACCAGGGTAGTTGTCAGCGACCAAATCCTAAAATTTCATGACAATGA
>JBDRII010000063.1:0-9034 GCA_043816085.1 Patescibacteria group bacterium
CTCTTTAAGATCAGCCATTCTTTTGGTATCTCTGGCTTTTCTTTGAGCGGTTGTTAATGAAATAATCGCTAATGTGGCCAATAAGGCGATGATAGCAATTACGATTAACAATTCGATCAGGGTGAAACCCTTTTTGTTTGATTTTTTCATATTTTTTTTATTAATTATTTACTTATATTATTATAGCACATTTTATTAAATTAACCAATAGCTTCGGTTAAATCATACATTGGCATGAGAATACTAATAACTAAAAACCCTGTAGCAATACCTAAAAGCATGATAATAGCAGGTTCTATTAAATTAACCATGGTTTGGACCCCGTTTTCCACTTCAGTAGCAAAAAAATCAGCAATTTTCTGCAAAATTTGGTCTAAACGGCCGGTTTCTTCACCAATATTTATCATGTGGGCAAGCATGGCTGGGACATAGGGGCTTTTTTCAATAACTTGAAATATGGGAGTACCATTTTCTACTTCTCTGGCGGTTTTTTTAAGTAACCTACTATAAACCTTGTTGTTTACTATATCTGCACAAATTTCTAAGGCTTTGGTAATAGGGACACCAGATGCCAGTAAATTAGCAAAACTTCTAGAAAATCTGGCTAAATATATTTTTTGAAAAATCTTTCCTACTACAGGTAGCCTTAATTTTAATAAGTCTATTTGATATCTAAAGCCTTCTAAATTTCTAATAAAATAGTAAACCGCACTAAAAGTAATAATAAAAATTAATACTAAATACCAGCAATCTTTCATAAAATTTGAACTGGCAATCAGCATTCTGGTGGTAACTGGCAAATCAACTCCGCTTTCTATTAAAATAGCTGTTAATTTGGGAATAACATAAATAAGGGAAACCAGGCCCACGCCTATTAAAGCGGTAATTATAAAAGCCGGATAGATAAGAGCATTTCTAAGACGCAGAAACAAAATATAGTCTTTTTCTTTTTGGTCAGCTAAATATTCTAAAACTTCGTCCAAGCGACCAGTAGTTTCACCAGCTCGAACTAAATGAACGAAAAACTGGTCAAATATTTTTGGATAATGCCCCATTGATTCAGAAAGCTTCATACCACCATCAATGTCTGAAGCAATTTCAGATATAACATCTTTGAAAAATTTATTTTCAGTTTGCTTGGTTAATATTCTAAGAGACCGAACAAGCGGAACTGTGGAAGCAATTAATACGGAAAGTTGGCGGGAAAATAAAACAATATCCCGGCCTGATACCCGCCTTAAGGCCTGATTAATTTTTTCAATTAATACAAAGCCTTTTTTTTCTGTAACATCAAGGACTATTAATTCTTTGTCCTTTAATAATTTTTGAGCAACCTCTAAACTAGGTGCTTCTACCACACCAACAACTGGCTTTCCGGTTTTTTCTTTTGCTTTATAATTAAATTTTGGCATTTTTTATGCTCTTAAATAAGTTAGGAAATCTGCTTCTACTACGGCATTGGCTAAACCTGTTTCTCTTTGGATGATTCCATTATTTACCAGGTCAGCTAATTTTTGGTCCATGGTTATCATGCCCTCACCTTTGGAGGTTTGCATGAAATTATTTAACTGACGCAGATCGCCTTCTTCAATAGTGCCTTTGATGGCCCGATTTGGAATTAATATTTCATAGGCTAGTACTTGGCCGCCATCAATACGAGGTAAGATTTTTTGAGCAATTGCTAGTGATAAATTTCCTGATAATAATTCTATAATTTGTTTTCTATCATCACTAGAAAAACTATTAATTATCTTTTTAATGGCAGAAATAGTAGTGTCACTGTTAATGGCTGTAAAAACTTGGCGACCAGAGCTGGCTACGTTCATCACTTCTTTTATAACCGAAGGTTTTTCCATAGAATGAAGCATTACTACTTGGACATCTTCTTGGATAAGATTTTTTAGCCCAGCTTCATAACTAAGGACATCTACTTCAACTTCTCTTTGTTCTATAATTGATTTATCGTCTATAAAAATATGTTCAATTGGTTTTTCTATAGTAATAATTCTTTTAGAAAAATTCTGATTAATATTTTCTATCATTGAAGCCAAAGTAGAACTACGGCCGGCATTATAGGCGCCAGCTATAATAATTAAACCCTTATCTTTTTCTATTATTTCTTTAACTACTGGGGGAAAGCCCAGCTCATCAAAAGGAATAATATTTTCGGGGATTAATTTTAGGGAAATTGAATATGTATTTTGTTGATTGATAATAGTAACTTTAAAACGAGCCTTGTCTTTAAAATTATAACCAAAAGTAATTTCTTTTTCTTGAATTAATTTTTCTTTTTGTTCCTTACTCAACCAAGCATCACAAATAGCTTTAACAAAATTAATATCTACCATGCCTTGTTCGGTTATGGGTTTTAACTCACCATTTATCCGAAGCATGGGCGGCACGCCAACCGAAATATGCAGATCAGATGCTTGCTGCTCTGAAATGGAAGAGATTAATTTTTGGACTACTAATTCTTGGGCAGTATCCATGTTTTTAATGAGTTTAATAAATCTACATGAGGGCTCGTCAGGGGACTCGCCCTACCACACTATACTATAAATTAGTATATTTGGTAGCCCGAGTCCCCGGACGAGGGCACATATTTATTAGCTTTCTTTCTTATTTAAAATTTTCTTGATCTTAGCTATTACTTCCCGGGGAATGAAATGGGCTTTAACTAGGTAATCTTTAACCCCGTATAATTTTGCCTTAGCCACATCTTCGTCTGAACCTAGATTGGAAAGGACAATAATAGGAATGTCTTTGGTGGCCGGGTCTTTTTTCATTTGTTTGATAATGTCCCAGCCTTCTAGCTCGGGTAAAATAATATCTAAGAGCAATACATCAGGCAATTCTTTTTGAATCATGGCTAGGCCGACTTTACCATCAAAGGCTGTGTGTACTTCAAATCCTTCCATTTCTAATTTGGTCTTATACATGCGGGATAAAAACTTGTCATCTTCTACTAGTATTATTTTTGTTCTTTTTTTATCCATATATTTACTATTCTTTAGTAGAGCTAAAAACTTCTTCTATACTGGTGATACCTCTAAGACCTTTGATAATTCCATCTTGTTTTAGGGTTAGCATGCCTTGTTTTTTGAATTCCTCTTCAACTAAACTTAAGTCCCCACTTTTTCCTTCAGCAACAATCTGTTCCATCTGTTCGGTAATAAGTAGAGCTTCTATAATAGCAACTCGACCCTGATAGCCAGTATGATCGCAATGAGAACAGCCTTTACCTTTCCAAATTTTTAAAGGCCCATTAATATCAATGTCTGAGGGCAGAGAGGACTCAGGAATACTTTGTAATTCACGCACAATCTCTTCTTTCATGTTTTCTGGGATCTCCATTTCTTGTTTACAATCTGTACATATTTTTCGAATCAAGCGTTGGGCAATAACCATATTTAAAGAAGAAGATATTAAAAACGGCTCTACTTTCATATCTACTAACCGCGGGATAGCGCCAAAAGCGTCATTAGTATGAAGGGTAGAAAGAACCATGTGGCCGGTTAAAGCAGCGTGCACTGCTAGTTCGGCTGTTTCACTGTCTCTTATTTCTCCTACCATGATGATGTCTGGATCTTGCCTTAAGATTGAACGAAGACCTGTAGCAAAAGTTAAACCTACTTCCGGGCGAATCTGGGCTTGGCCGACTCCGGGAACATTATATTCAACGGGATCTTCTAAGGTAACTATATTTATGCCTTCTTTATTTAACATAGAAATTAGGGAATAAAGAGTAGTACTTTTACCTGATCCTGTAGGGCCAGTTACTAAAATCATACCATGTGGACTTTTGATAGCTTTTTCTATGACTTCTAAATTGTGGTCACTAAAGCCTAGCTCTGTTAAATCAGTTTTACCTTTGCTAGTGTCTAAAATACGCATTACAACTTTTTCATTTTCTAATAATGGTAAAGTTGATACCCTGAATTCAATATCTCGATTTTCAAATTTTATTTTAAAACGGCCGTCTTGGGGCATTCTGGTTTCATCTAATTTCATATTAGCTAGAACCTTAATTCGAGCAACTATCTGGGTATGAACCCTTTTAGGTAAAAGTAATGAAGTGTGTAAAACGCCATCTAAACGAAAACGGACTCTAGTATTATCTCCAATTGGCTCAATATGAATATCTGAAGCACCACCCTCTATGGCATCCCTTAAGATTACTGACACCATTTTAGAGACTGGGGCGGTTTTTACAAATTCTTCTTCTGGTTTTTCATCTCCTAAAAATTTCTTGTCTTCTGGTAGTAATTCTTCTTCTTGGCTCAGAAGTGCCTTTTCAACTTCCTGGGTCATGTTTTCATATTGGCGCAGGACAGATTTTAAACTGGTTTCAGAAGTAATATAATATTTGAATTTGAAATTTTTTTGATGGGAAATAAAGTCCAGGGTTTCTATAGACTTGTAATCGCCAGGATTGACCATGGCTACGCTTACTTGCTCACCGTCTTTTTTAAACGGACAAAGCCTGTAAGTTTCAGCTATTTCATGAGGAATTATTTCTAAAACATTAAGTTCTATTTTCTTGTCCGAAAGATCTATATAAGGGGTGTCTCCCATTGCACTTCTGGCTTCTACTATTTTTTCAGGTGTTAGAATTTGGTCTTTGGCCAGTAATGAAAAAATATCAGCACCGGTTTTTTCAGCCTCTTGTTTTAAAGCGCTGGCTTGTTCAGGTGTTAAAAAACCCTTTTCCAGCAATAAGTCAATTGATTGGGCTTGGTTAGCTTCCATATTTTTAATTTCCTTCTTCTACTTTTTCCTCGCCAAAAGGCAATTCATTTCCGGCTGGTGCGGTGGACAATACATTTGATGATTCATTACCACTTTTATCTACCGAAGTTATGGAATAATAATAAGTTGTATTATCTTTTACATTTGTATCGGTGTAAGTATTTTGTTCTACTTTATCAACGATTAGCTCTCCTAATAATCCTGAAATTTGTGAACGGTATATTCTAGTATGGCTAAAATCTTTTTCAGTGGGGCTTTTCCAAGAAAGAACAATTTCTGTTTGACCAGTTTTTTCAGCTTTAATATTTTCTGGAGCTTGGGGTGGAATGTTATCTGTAGCCAAACCTGATACTTGTTTGCTAATTTCAGATTTATATTCAGCGTTTACAGATCTTAAAGCATAAAAGTATTCTTTGTTGTTTTCGATTTCAGTATCAATGTAAAAACCAGAGACATCTAGACCTTCTGCTATTTGGTCTCCTATATTACCAGACCGATCAGAGCGATAAAGCACAGCTGAATCTGCTTCTCCTCCCATAGGCATTTGCCATTTGATAATAAGCTCTTCCCCAATTTTAGGATTAATAACTTTAATTTTGTGTGGAGCTACTGGATTTTCATTATTGGTGCTGAATATTTCATGCTGATCTGTGTATTCCATGTCACCATGCTCTTCTAATTCAAAGTAATCGTTTTCTATTAAAGAATTAATATTTAATTCTTTAATAACTTTCTGGCCAGTAAATTCACTTCTAGATTCTGCCAAGGTTTGGACTTCTTCAGTTTTTACTTCTAAATAAAAGTGATAAAAAACATAAAGTCCGCAACCCAAAAGAATGGTAAATAAAAAGAGAATGATTAGATTAATGGTTGAGACAGAAAGTCTTTTTTTCTTGGTTTTGGTTTTTAATTTAGGCATCGTTGTTGGCTAATTCTTCTTCTAAATAATACATTTCAAAGCTTAGACTATAACTAGTTTGTCCGGGATTATAGGTAATGTTTTTTATTTCAATTAATTCAATATTGCTTTCAATAGTATCTAGCAAATTAATAAAATTATCTAAGGTTCCCTGGTCTGTTCCAATAGTTACATTAATAATTAATTTTCCTATTCCAGCAGGCAATGGCTCTTCAGTTGTGGCTACTGTTTCTTCCCCCGCTTCTTCATCGTTTTTATTTTTCTTGTTAGTTGGGGTTTTAGATGATGTAGAAGTATAGCTCATATTTAGCAGCTGCATATTTGTGTCGTTTACTAAAGATTCGATGCGGGCAAATAAATATGGGAATTCGTCTTTAGCAATAATAACTTTGTCTAAATTTCTTAAAGTTTCTTTATTCACGGCATCAAAATTTTCTTCCATTTCCTCTAAGTCTTCTAGATAATCTGCTTTAGCTATTAAATCTACTTCTGATGTAGAAAGCTGCTCATTTCGAACTCTCATTAATTCTTGGTATTCTGGATAGATAAATGTGGCGCCGCAAATAAACAGAACAAACAAGACAATCCCAACTGCTAAGGCAGGATAGTAGCGATTTAGAAATTCATTAAGATGTAATTTTTCTATATTCTTACTCATTATTGTGTCTTAAAAATATATCTGGTTTTACTTGAATAGTAATGGAGAAATTCACGCTAGTAATTTCGGATTCTTCTAAATTAGCAGTGGCGGAATTTACTTCAACGCTTTCTATAAATTCGTCGGCTTGTTTAAAAACTTGAATTTGGTTAGTGATGGTTTTATAATCTGGAGCCTGGGCTGTCATGGTAAAGGTGCCAGTTACTGATCCAGACAAACTTTTAAACTGGACTTGGGGCAGAGTATATTCTTTTAACATGGCAAAAAATACTGTCCAGTAAATATGCCGGTCTAATAATAAATTTATATTATCAATTTGCTTGTTATGGACTTCTACTTTTTCTTGAAGTGGCTTAAAGGCCATAATCTCGTCCTTTAATTTATCTATGGTTTGCTGATTAATAGCAGCTTGGTTTAAGGAAAAACCCTGAAAGAAAAATAAAGCAAAATAAACTAACACAGAAACTATAAGAGCGCCTAAGGCTATCCAAGCTAGGGAAAGAAATTTCTTTTCTGGTTTTAATTCAGCTATTAATTCTTTGGGAATTAAATTTACGTCAACTGAACTCACTGGAATCTCTCCGTTTTTTATTTTAGCTATAGTTTCATGAATTGGCTCTACTGGTTTTTCTTTTTTCTTATCCTGTTTAATCTTTTTATCCTGAAAATCCTGATTCTCTTTTTCTGGTTTAATATCTGCTTCTTGAATAATTTTTTCTACTTCCAGTTTTTCTTTTGGCGATAAATGTTTTTCTTTAATATTTTTTTCGCGTCCTTCTCCTTTTTCGTGCTTCGCGTCTTTCGTTTTTTCGTGTTTTCGTGATAATAGTTTAGACCAAAATGATTCGCCTTTTGGTTTTTTTATTTTTTCTGGTTTAATTTTTTTAATTTTCTCTTTTTTAACTTTCTTCTCTTTCTTTGTTTTCTCATGTTTCACTTTTTCGCCTGCCCGCAACGCTTCGCGTAGCGAGGCGGGCGGGTGTTTTCTTGACACTTCTGGCTTGGCTGCGCTTTTAACTTCTTTTTTTGTAACAATTCCGTCAAAATCAAAAATATCGGTTTGCTTTTTTTGTTCCAGCCGATGCATGGTTTCTTTGGTTTGGGTTTTCTCTTTGGGTGAGCTTAGTTCTACTTTTTCTTTTTTTACTTTTGGTTTTTTGTTTTTGCTACCAAATATTTTAGAAAAAAATGATGGTTTTTTCTTTTTATCTGATTCTAAAGTTATGTTTGGTGTTGAATCATCTAATAGCGGGTCAGTTTCTGGCTTTGATTTCATTCTACTAAAAGACTCTGACTTGTCTTTCTTGCCCTCTTCCTCAGATTGGTGTAATTCTGGAGAATAAGAAATTTTACGAGTTTTTTTTGTTTTTACTTTTTTGTTTTTTAGGAAATCAATTCCTGGCATATATTCAATTAACTAGTAATTTGTCTCATGGCTAAGCCGACTGAAACTGCCATTCTGGGTCCTAGCTCTTGGAGCACTGGCTGTAAATCTTGGGGATAAATTACCCGAGCCCAAGGATCACCAATAAATACTTTCATGTTTAAAGTTTTTTTCAAATAATCTGAAAGATTTGGCAGCCAAGCAGATCCACCAGCTAGAATGATTTTTTCAACAGTGCCCTGGTTTTGACTTTGATAAAGAGTAAGCACATATCTAATTTCATTAACAATAGATGAAATCATAAATTCAATTCGTTTTGGTACTTGGGAAGTATCGTCGGCGTTTAAAGAAAGACCATAGTCTCTTTTAAACTGTTCAGCCCGGTCTGGCAAAATATTTAGACTATTAGCAATAGTTTTGGTAATGGATTCGCCGCCTAGGTCTATGGATCTATTAATAATTGGAATAGAGGCACGAGTGATAATGATAGAAGTGGTATTAGCGCCAATATCTACTATCATTACTGCTGATGGATCATGACCAACTAATGATCGCTCCAGTGCAAAGGCTTCGGTTTCTAGACTAACTATTTGTAAGCCAGCTCTTTGGACGATTTCCATATATTTGGTAACCAAGTTTTGAGGAGCAGCAGTAAGTAATACTTTAATATTTTTGCCTGGCTTTTGGGCTATTTTTTGTTCCTGATTTTCTGTTTGATTTGGAGAGGCAATGGGTGTATCATTTCGGCTGTCAAAATTCTCTAATATTGTCCAATCTAAGATCATTTCGTCCAATGGCATGGGCACAAACTTTTTGGCTTCCCATTCTATGGCTGATTCAATTTCTTTTTTAGGCATTTCTGGAAGAGATATGATGGAACTAAAAACCGTAAAAGAAGGGAGAGCAGCCACAACTTTTTTAGAAGAAGTTTTAGATTTGGCGCACAAATCAACAATAGATTTGGCAGCGCCATCTATTGCTTTTTCGTCTTTTGACTTTAAGATGTCAGTTTTTTGTTCCATGTATCCATAAGTAAGTAGTTTTGGACGACCTTTTTCATTGGCCATTTCTACCAATTTTATGGATGAAGAACCTATATCTATGCCTAAATAATTTTCAGGCGAGCTAAAAAGTCCCATTTTCTTTGATTTTTGTTTTAATAATAAAAAAAATGCTACGTGTATATATTATAGCATAAAATTTAACTTCGATCAAGTGGAAAAAGTTATTTCAAATAAAATAAGGGACAGTCGCATGAAAGCAGTTCCGTCCCTTAGTAATTTCCTTTTTTTCAGGAGTAGGTTTCTCCTTTAAGGTGCGGTTA
>JBDRII010000064.1:0-2285 GCA_043816085.1 Patescibacteria group bacterium
GCAACTAAAACTGGTTTAAAAATTATTGAGTATAATGCCAGATTAGGCGACCCAGAAGCCATGAATGTATTATATAATTTAGAAACAGATTTAGTAGAAATATCTGAAGCAATAGTAAAACAAACCCTAGATAAGATTGATATTAAGTTTGGAAATTTGGCTACGGTTTGTAAATATGTGGTGCCTGAAGGATATCCAGACAACCCAGTCAAAGATAAAGAGATAGATGTTTCAGAGGTGGACCAAAATAAAGTTCAGCTGTTTTATGCTTCTATTGACAGCCGAGATGATAAATTATTTTTAGGAGGTTCCAGAGCAATTGGAGTGATTGCTAAAGCTCCAAGTATATATGAAGCAGAAAAACAAGTAGAAGAAGAAATAGTTAAAATAAAAGGACCAGTTTTTCATAGAAAAGATATTGGAACAAAACAATTGATTGAAAAAAGAATTAATTCACAAAAGGAAATAATGTCATGAAATTAGCAGTTATAGGCTCAACCAATGGAACAGATATGCAAGCTATTATAGATGCTAAGATTCCTATTGAACTGGTTATTTCAAATAAAGAAGATGCTGGTATTTTAGCCAAGGCCAAAAAAGCAAATATTCCAGCAGTATTTATTGATTCTAGAAGTAAAGAACGAGAAGATTTTGATATGGAAGTAATGGAGGTATTAGAAAAATATAATATAGATATGATTATATTAATTGGATATATGAGATTTTTGTCTAAATCTTTTGTAGATAAATATGAGAAAAAAATAATGAATATTCATCCATCTCTACTTCCTAAATATGCGGGAGGAATGGATCTGAATGTACATGAGGAAGTTTTGAAAAATAATGAGACAGAAACTGGATGTACGTTGCACTGGGTAGATGAAGGAGCTGATACAGGCGAGATTATTGGCCAAAAAAAAGTAAAAATTGAGCCAGGTGAAACACCAGATACTTTAAAAGCCAAAGTCCAAAAAGCTGAAGGGGAATTGATAGTTGAAACATTAAAAAAGTTTAGTAATTAATGGTAAGGACAGAATAATGACATGCCCTCGTCCGGCCTGCCCGCAACGCTTCGCTTGCGAGGCGGGCGGGGAAGACTCGGGCTACCAAGTAATTTTCTATTGGTAGGGCGAGTCCCCTGACGAGCCCACATAAAAATAAGTAATTAATATTAAATTTATATATATGGTAAAACGAGCACTAATTTCAGTATCTAATAAAGACGGTATTGTAGAATTTGCCAAAGAGTTGGCAAGTATGGATATTGAGATTGTTTCTACAGGAGGAACACACAAATTATTAGAGGAAAGTGGTGTAAAAGTCAGAGAAATTTCTGATTTTACTGGTTTTCCCGAAATGATGGATGGCCGAGTAAAAACTATGCATCCAAAAGTGGCTGGAGGAATGCTAGCTATTCGAGATGATAAAGACCACATGAAAGCTGCTAAAGATAATGATATTGAGATGATAGATTTGGTAGTGGTGAATTTGTATCCATTTGAGGAAACTATTAACAAGTCTGGCGTAAAATTAGAAGAGGCAATAGAAAATATTGATATTGGCGGGCCTACCATGCTTCGAGCAGCTGCTAAGAATTGGAAATATGTAGGATCTGTGGTGGATAATAATGATTTTGGTAAAGTCTTGGATGAATTAAAAGCAAAACAAGAACTTAGTGATGATTTAAGATATTATTTAGCACAGAAAACATTCTCTCACACTGCATATTATGACAGCTTAATTGCAAATTACTTGAATAAAGATAATGAATTAAAAGATCAGATGAGCTTTGGTGTTAAGAAAGAATATGATTTAAGATATGGTGAAAATCCACATCAAAAAGCTGCTTTTTATAGAGAGGCAGTAATTAATGAGCCAAGTATTGCGACAGGAAAAGTATTACAAGGCAAAGAGCTTTCATATAACAACATCATGGACGCAGACGCAGCTCTTAACATTGTAAAAGAGTTTAGCGACCCAGCAGCAGTGGTTATCAAACATGCTAATCCTTGTGGAGCGTCTAGCCAAAAAGACATAGTAGAGGCTTTTAAAAAAGCCTATGCAGCTGATTCGCTGTCAGCTTTTGGTGGAATAATCTGTTTGAATCAACCATGTACTAAAGCAATTGCTGAGGAGCTAAAAAAAGTGTTTTTAGAAATTGTAATTGCCCCAAGTTTTGATGATGACTCTAAAGAAATATTTAAAAAGAAAAAAGATTTAAGATTAATTGAAGTTGGGCCAATTTCCAAGACTGACCATTTATGGGATCTAAGAAAAGTGGCTGG
>JBDRII010000065.1:0-2031 GCA_043816085.1 Patescibacteria group bacterium
AATATAAATTTCATCATGTCCTACGGTTCCGCCTGGGCGCCATGAAAGGTCACCGAAAAATCCAAGTAAATCGGGTGGATCACCAGTTACTTCTTTATATAAATCTTCTGGTCGATAAATTTTATTTCCCATTAACTTGCCCTCGTCATCTAGTACTTGTTCTAATTTTTTTATTAAAATATTTTTTTCTTCTTCTAGATCTTTTTTATCAATTAGACCTTCTGGTTCACGTTCTTTTACATTAAAAAATATTCTAGAATAAAAACCACCCCAAGCCCAGGCTTTGGTTTTTTTCCAATCTATGTCACATTTTTCTAGTTTTGTTATTTCTTTTGGATATTTTTTTAAAACTAAATACCCCTCTTTTATTAACCATTCGTTTAATAAAAACATTCCTTGCATGGCTTTGGCACCATGGTCTGAAACTAACATTATTTTTGTATCATCATCTAGAACTTTCATAATTTCCCCTATTTTTTCGTCTATATAAATATAATAATTTTTTATACAATCTTTAAATTTATTTTTTTCACCTTGATATTTTGGATGTTTATCATCTACATATGACCACATATAATGGTGAATTCGGTCAACACCCATTTCTACCATCATCATGAAATCATTATTTTTAGTTTTAATAAAATCTTTAAATAAATTAAAACGTTTTTCTGTCATTGTATAGATTGCTTTTAAAACAGTTTCTGGGGGTTCAGTAGACCGATTAGCATAATCAAAAATATATTCCCCTATTTTATTTTCAACCTCATCTCGAAGCTGGGTTGGGTATGTGTATTCTGATTCTAGGCCAGGTGTCAAAAAAGATGAGATCATAAAACCGTCAACTTTTTCTACAGGATATGTTTGGGGAATTCCTAAGAGCCCAGTAGAAAAACCTGCTTCATTTAAATATTGCCAAACCTTTTTTTCTTTAATTTTATCATGAGTAGCAATCCACATGTCATCATAACCGCTTCCCGGCTTTCTGTTTCTAAAACCAAAAACACCTAACTTTCCCGGATCTTTTGAGGTCATCATGCTCATCCAAGCTGGGACTGTGATAGCCGGGGTAGTAGAACGTAATTTTCCATATGTTCCATTATCTAATATCTTTTTTATATTTGGAAGCACATTTAAATAATCCTCAAATAAAAATTGGGGAGTGGCACAATCTAAACCTATTACTACTAGTTTTGGCATATTATTTATTTACAGCCAAGAGAGCGAGTCTCCTGACGAGCTTTTTTTAAATTCAGGCCAGTCTTTTTTGGGACAAATTATTCCAGCCACTTCGGCTTTTCCACCAGCTGAGTATTTTCTATCTTTAGCAAAATCTACTATTTTTTCTAAATTTACATCCCGGTCTCTTTTTCGAACATACACGTTTACAATGTCGTCTCTTTCTTGATAGATAAAAATTATATTATCAGGATATTTTCTAGAAAGCCCTCTGGTAGTATGAGAAATAATATGAAATTTAGATTTTAATTCATATTCAAAAATATTACCCCCAATATCATTTGGTTTCATTTCCAAATATTTTGTAAGTTCATTATCAATTTTTTGAATATTTTTTTCTAAATTTTCATCATGTAAAACTTCTTTGGGGGCGTCTGCTAATAGCTTTGACGTATTTTTAATGTTTTTATAATCTTGAACCATGTAAAGCGAATCAATGTATCTTCGCATTAATAATAGGTCATTAAAAGTAATCTGATTTTCTTTGGCTACCTCATTAATAATAGATGCATAATGATCATCTTCTAATATTTTTTCCTCTTTGTCTCCTACTATACCTAAAATTCCGAGTAAACATGGATTTATTTTTAGATATTCATTTAAAACCCAGGTGCAACCAGGATATTTTTCATTGACATAATGTACTCCATGAATCTTTTTTTGATGATGATGGTCAAAAATATAAATATCATCATTAACTTTTTTTAATTCGTCAATTACATCTGGAGGAAAATTTATATCAGTAGTTATAACAAAATCATATTTTTTCTTTTTTATGCTAGCAAGTTCTGGTTT
>JBDRII010000066.1:0-10621 GCA_043816085.1 Patescibacteria group bacterium
TAAAAGGATATTTATCAAATTACGAAACCTATAATTTTGAAAACATCCTCGTGTCCCAAAGAGGAACCAGCACTACCAGAAAAGACGAAGGCAATGGCGCTTGTGAAACCATTTATGTAACAGACGTAGAAGTGTTGCAAACCAACACTAGCTGGGTCATACTGCTTAAACAATATTCTCCTTGGGGAATGGGCATAACACTTTTATTATTTATCCTCCTCCTTTATCTACCAGAAAGAAAGAAAAAAGTTAATTTCGACGAATAATTTGCTATAATATAAATAATGAACTTCTTTAAAGAATTCAACGAAATACTTCAAGGCTCTAAAAAAGCCATAAACTTATTATACAAAAAAGAAAAAACTAGTTTAATCTGTGCTACTTTAATCATGCTCCTAGCTGGTATTCTTACAAACCTACCAGCCGTAATTTTGGGTAAATTTGTTGATAAAATGATAAATCTAGAAAATCCTACTTTTGATATAGCTGTCCCATTTCTTATATTAATAATCATAATAATCCTTAGTAAAGAGCTGCTAACAGTTATCAGAAAATATTTAATTGAAAATGTAGCTACTCAAACAGAAAAAAAACAAACCGTAGATGTCATCTCTCATTTACTAAAAACAGATATCGGGGAATTTATTAATAAATACCAAGTCGGAGCGTTACATGGAAAAATTTTTCGTTCTATCCAGGGCTTAATTAAAATAATCAAACTAAGCTTTTTAGATTTTTTCCCAACTTTTTTCACCGCCCTCGCTGCTCTAGCCATAGCCTTTTATCAAAAACCTTTTTTAGCGTCTTTTATGATATTAGTCGTTCCTGCAGGATTATTTATTGTTATCAAACAAATCTCTTCTCAAAAAGGCATTAGAATTGCACTACTACGGGGTAAAGAAAAAATTGACGGAAAAGTTGTAGAAATGATGGGCGGTTTAGAAACTATTCGGGTATTAAATACCACTGAAACAGAAGTAAACAAAGTAGAAAGCATTGCAGAAAAATTAAGAAAAATAGAAATCAAACATCATGTCTGGATGGCACTATATGATGCTTTAAAATATTTTAATGAAGCATTCTTTTATGTACTTGTTGTTAGTGTTTCCATCTACTTTGCTGTTAATGGAATAATTACCAAGGGTGACATTCTTACTTATTCCATCCTTTTTATGAGCGTTATCAGCCCACTTAGAGAAATCCATCGAATCCTAGACGAGGCTCATGAAAGCTCTATTAAAGTTAAAGACCTGTATGAATTAAAAAATCAACCGCTAGACCAATCATTTAAATCCAAAAAAAGTGACGCCACAACAAAACCGAGCATACTATTAAAAGCTAAAAATCTTTCATTTATTTATCCAAATAAAAAAGATCAAATACTAGACAATGTTAATCTAAATATTTTTAAAGGTGAAAAAATTGGCATTGCCGGAGCTTCAGGATGTGGTAAATCAACCTTTATTAAAATATTACTCAGATTAATACATAATTATAACGGGCAACTCTTTTTTCTGGGAAAAGATTTAAAAAATCTGACCAGGGAAGAGATAGCTGAAAAAATTGCCTATGTCCCTCAAAAAACTTATATTTTTTCAGGTACAATAAAAGAAAACATTTTATATGGCATCTCCAAACAAACTAATGATCAAGAATTAATTAAAGCCGCCAAAACAGCAAATATATATGATGAAATAAAAAATAGATTAGGTGGTTTTAATGGCAAGGTAGCAGAAAATGGAAACAACTTAAGCGGGGGGCAAAAACAAAGACTCGCCTTAGCCCGATTAATCCTTAAATCTCCAGACATTTTAATATTCGACGAAGCTACCTCAGCTTTAGACAACACAAACGAAACAATAATTCAAAAAAATCTAGAACAAATTTTTTCTGACAAAACCATGATTACCATTGCCCATCGGTTAACAACCTTAAAAAATTCTGATAGAATAATAGTCTTTGACAAAGGAAAAATCATGCAAGAAGGAACATTCAATGACCTAGCAAAACAAGAGGGTTTATTTAAACAATTCCTAGAACAAAAAATAACTAAATAATATATGAAAAAAATAACAACTACTCTATTAATCATAGCAATCTCTCTTATAATCATTACTGGAATAATTTATTTAATATATTATTTTGTTAACGAAAATAACAAAACAGAATTTGGCGATCCTTCACTACCTTCTTATATGCAAGCCTGTGAAAAAGATGATGATTGCATAAAAACAAAAACCAGGTGTTGTGGTTGCGGTATGGGAGGATTTAATATAACTATTAATAAAAATTATGTCGAGGAATATGTAGAAGAATATCAAAGCAAAGGCCCTTGTGAAGGTTCCTGCATCGCTGCTCCATCTGAGCATATTTCATGCTATGTAGAACCACAATGTAAAAGATCCAAGTGCCAATTTATTGCTGAATAATAATATATGAAAAAATCAACCAAAATAATTCTTATCACTCTCATTCTATTATTAATAATTATTATGAGCGTCACTGTTTATTATTTTATTTACAGCCAAAAATCAACCGAGTGTGAAGTAGATAGTGATTGTGCATTAGCCAGAACAGAATGCTGCGCCTACTCTAGAACAGCCATGAATAATGACAGTGCTGAAAATTGGAAAAATATTTTATCTAAAAAATGCGGACAATTTTCAATTTGCCCAGAAATGATTTCCCAGCATATTTCTCTCTTTTCTAATGCTAAATGCCAAAAAGGTGTGTGTATTGCTGAGCCAGACAAAGACAGGGTCTGCAATGACTCTCCTATTTATGAAAATTGTAAAAGCATAACCAAAGAAGCCAGTCTGCAATCATATGAAGAAGGAAATGATGTAGACTGTGAAGAAATAATTAAATTGTGCGAATAATTAATTTGTAAAGATAATTAAAAAACTATGAAAAAATCAATCAAAATTTTAATTACACTTATCGTAATACCTTTATTACTTCTTATTATTTATGCAGTTATTGCCTATTCAGGTGTAATGTCTATTCTTGTCCAACCAGACATTAATAAATACAACCAATGCTCAGCTGATGCTGATTGCACATTAGTTGCATGTGGTGGTTGTGATTGCGACAATGATGATGGCTCTTTAACTGGTATTAATAAAAAATATAAAAACAGATGGAATATGTTAGTTAAAATGAATAATTCTGGCTCATTATGTCATATTGAAAGTCAAGAAGAGATCGACAACAGTAAATCGACTTCTGAATGTATAAAAAATACGTGTAAAATAAAACCAAAAAAATAACACAAACAATGGAACATCTTTTATTTTTCTTATACATAATCATCCTCTCAACTCTTTTTGCAAAGATTGAAATTGAAATTGAAGGAAAATTTGGCTGGGCAGAAAAACTACCCACCTGGAAAACATCACCTGATCATTGGTTTAGCAAAAATTTCTTAAATAGCCGGCCCTTAACTGGATATCACGTCTGGATAGTGTTATTCATGTTTTTCATGATTCACTTTATATATCTTTTTGTCGGCTTTACTCTAATATTAGAATTAAAATTATTATCTTTCTTTATATTATTCTGGATGTTTGAAGATTTTCTATGGTTTTTATTAAATCCAAATTATGGGCTAGCAAACTTTAAACCCGAAAAAATCTGGTGGCACAAAAAACACTGGTGGTTAATTGCACCTCGTGACTATTTTATTTTCATCCCTCTTGGTATAATACTTTATATCTTGTCTTTTTATATATAATTTTATGAAAAAAGGTGCCTTAATTTTTATCATAATAATTCTAATTCTATTAGCTCTATATATTATTAGTCTTTTTGGTGCCCTGCTTCAATCCTGGGTAATGAACCATACCGCTCAGAACTACTTAAAGCATCCTAATCCCATGTACTTATTATTAAGAAGCCAGGTTAATTCTACGCCTGAAGAAAACTTTTTTTGTTATACTACTAATAAAGATACATTTTTATTAGACTATAAACCTCATTTAACTTTTCTTAAAGTACAAGGAATCACTGCTCAAGAACAAGAAAAAGCAGATAAATATGCAAAAACAGATTGTTTAGCAGCACTTAAATTTAAAGGCTTGTTTTGTAGCAGTATAGCAAAAGAAGACCGGAAACAATGTTATGAAAGGGTTGCTGGCTTCCATGGTGATATTTCTTATTGTAATAAATATGGATGTGAATCCAATTTTGTTTATGAAGCTGCTAAAAAAAATCCCGAAGTCTGTGAAGATCCTCTTGTTAATGATTATAGATACCAATGTTATTACAATGCAGTTAAAGGTGATCAATCAAGTGAATATTGCGATAGAATCGAGGATCAACAATATAAAGATCATTGCTATTATAATTATGCGCTTTATCATGGTGAACACGAAATATGTGAAGATATTGAAACTATAGAATTTAAAGATAAATGCCTTGTAAATAGAGCAATTAATACTGATGATGATAATATTTGCAGATATAGAGTTACTGACCAAAAATGGAAAGACTCTTGCTTATATCATATTGTCAAAGCTACAAATAACTTTGAAATCTGTGACGAATTAGTAACCACCACTAACATTAATTCATGTTTTTATGAAAAAGCAAAACAATTACAAGATGTAGAGTCTTGCCGAAAAATTTCTAGTGATCATTCAAGACATTCCTGCCTTAGTCTTTTAGCTAGCACTGATAGCAATATATCATATTGTGATGAAATAACTAAAGAATCTTATAAAGATAATTGCATTAAAAAATATGCTACTGAAAATAATGATTTAGAAGCTTGTGATAAAATTACGTCTGAATATAAAAAAGAGGAATGCCAAGGAGAAAGCACCCCTTCTATCGAAGTAATAACACCTGAATAATTAAATTAAAAACATGAAAAAAAACATAAAAATATTAATAATAATTGCTATTATTATTTTAATATTATCTTTAATAGTAGTTTATTATTTATCCAATAAAAATAGTGATTCTATTTTTGAAAACCAAGATCTTGCAAGAGATCTATCCATTCCCAATGAAGAATTAACATCATGCACCCAAGATAGCGACTGCGTTCTAGTAACGAATGGTTATTGTAGTTGTGGTAGCGCTGGTGGAAATATTGCTATCAATAAACAATATCAAAAACAATGGAACAATACCTCTCCAACCGGCCCAATGGTTTTTTGTCCTGCAACATTATCAGAACACCATTCTTGTTATTCAGATCCAATCTGTTCAGAAAATGAATGCAAACAGCATTATAATAAAACACTTTATTGTGAAGAATTTCCAAAATCAAATTCATGCCAATGAATAATAACAAAAACATGAAAAATCTAATTGACCATCAAAATCCCGTAGTTCAAGAGGCTGCAAAAAAAATATCAACTAATAAAAACACTGATACCGAAAAAGTGGAAGCTATCTTTTATTTTGTTCGCGATCAAATAAAATACATGTTACTTCCAGAAATGGACAACATTCCTGCCTCCGAAATTATTTCTAAAGGAAAAGGCCAATGCAATAATAAAAATATTGCCTTTATGGCTTTATGTAAGGCCACAGGTCTAGAAGCTCGAATTCATTTTGGCCTAATTATAAAAAATATATTAAAAGGCCTGGTTTCTAAATTTATTTACAAAACCATGCCCAGGGCCTTGTCACATTCTTGGATTGAAGTAAAAGTAGATGGTCAATGGAAAAGAATAGACACTCACATTTTAGACAAACCATATTTTGACGATGCCAAAAAAGAATTAGCAAGAACTAATTGGGAAATGGGTTATGCAATAGCCAAGCAATCTATTTGTGATTTTAAATTATATGACAACCTTGATCCAAACACTCCTATCATCCCCGAAGACCACAGAACCTTCACAGACCCCCTTGAATATTTCAATAGCGACAAATATATTAAACCAAATTTCTTCACTAATCTTCTTTATAAACCCCTCATGAAAAATATTAATAACAAATTAAATAAAATAAGAACCAACTAAGGCGAGGGCTTTCTAGCCCGAGCATTTAAAATAAAATATGAAAGCTGGACTAGACCTGGGCACAACCTTAATAAAAATTTGCTATAAAAAAAATAAAAAATATTATTTTAAATCTTTTAATTATCAAGAAATGAATAAATTAATAAAACTTCTAAAAAAAGAAAAAATAGATGAAGCAAATATAGTGGGAATAAATAAATTACCCAAACAACTAAATTTCCTAAAAATAAAACCCAAGCGAGGGCTTTCTAGCCCGAGCAATCTCATAGATACCGAAATAAAAACCCAAGTCAGGGGCTTAAAAAAAATTTCCCGTTTACCACAGGACATGTTAGTCGTTTCAATCGGCACTGGCACTTCATATACACGAGTCAATAAAAACCGTATTAAAAAAATTGAATTGGGCAATTCATTGGGTGGTGGTTTTATTTTAGGATTAGCTAAATTATTAAAATATGAAAATTGGGATGTTTTAACTAGCAAAGCCAAAAAAGGCGATCACAAAAACGTAGATATTTATTATAAGGATCTAATAGTTTCCAATCTAGGCAATCTAACCAAGTCTTCAAGTAAAAATGACATTGCAGCTGGAATAATGCACACAGTAGCAGTCATGATCTGGACAGATATTATGAATATCAGCCAAGATAAAAATATTGTAATAATTGGCGGAAGCTTAAATAATAATTTTTGTTTGCAGAAATTATTAAAAAACTATTTAACCAAATCAAAACGCCAAGTATATTTTATTAAGAATGGAGAATTTGCCAGCTCTTTAGGTGCTTTGCTATCTTATTAAAATCAATTTTATTCTCAGTATTTATTTTCAATAGATTCCCATAAGAATCTTTTTTTATTTTAGCTTTTATTTCTTGTTCTAATTTTTTATCATCAAACTGAGCCTGTAAAATCTCTTCTGCTCTTTTATTACGTTTAATTTTTTCCTCATTAGAACAAGTCAATAATATAATATTATTGTTTACCACAGACAATAAATCATATTCAACCAAATAAGCGCAATCTAAAAGCACCAATCCTTTTAAATCTGTTAACTTCTCTTCTAAAGCAACCTTAAATGGAATCTCTAAAATATTTGCCAACTTTTGTCTGGACAAACTATCATTAAAAATTAAACTTCCTAATTTCTTCTTATCTAATTTGTTTTTAATAAATATTTTTCCCCCAAAAACATCCTGTAAATCCTGATTAACTAATTTATTTTTTTGATATATCTCATGAATTAATTTATCAACATCAATAACTGATACTCCTTTTAATTTTTTACACAAGCTAGTTTTTCCTGAACCAGTATTTCCCACCACGCCCACCAAAGTAATTCCCAGTAACTTTTCTTCTAAAGCCTGCTTCACATTCACAGGCACATACTCATGAACAAGGCCTCCGTTTCCTACTATGGCTTTAATAGTAGTAGAGCTAATATTAAACACGTCTTTGGGCGCCGGAATAATATAAGTTTGCAAACCATAAGACTTGTTAAACTCGGCCATGGTTTGTTCTTCTTCAAAATCAGTATTATTTCTAGAGCCCCTAATAATAATATTAGTATGTTTTTTATTAGCATAGTGCACTAAAAGCCCATCAAAAGCCTCTACTTTAACCTTGCCTCCAAATTTTTTTAAAGCTTTTTTTGTTATTTCAACCTTCTCTGCATCACCAAACAAATACTGCCTATTTTTCTCATAATTCTTGCCAATTGCTACATAAACCCGATCAAACAAGCCAGATTCCAATATTCTTCCTATATTATATATATGGCCATTATGTATAGGGTCAGCTGAAAATGGATAAATTGCGGTTTTCATAACATTATTATTACTTTATTAATGTTTTTATTATACTATGATATAATCATTATAGAAACCCAAATTATATAATAATTAACTAGTAAGGAACGCATATATGCGTTCCACAAAAAATCATGAAAAAAATCTCATTAATTTCAATGACCGTTGCAATTTTTTGTTTAGCTTTTACTGGGGTTGCTGAGGCTAGAGTTCGAGTGGACATCAGCGGCAGCAGTGATGGTGAAACATTAGAAAAAATAAAATTATCTGCCACAAAGGGCAAGCAAATTAGGGTGACAGATTCTGGCGGCACTATTTCAACAGCCAAAGCCAGAGCTCAATTTAGAAAGCGATCAATATTATTAGGAAACAAAGTTGTCTCTGCTGGTACAGATGGTGACCAAGACCCTACCAATGTTTCAGCTGGTTCATTATATGCTGGCACCGCCACTTTTTATGCAAACAATAAAAAGAAAGTAAAAAATTTCAAAATTAATGCTAAGTTCACTGGAAAATTAAAATGTAAAGTTCAAGACGGATCTGGCGTGCCCGAAGGCCATTCTCACGCTGCAGCAGAAACTGAAATTATGAAAAACGGCACTACTATTTATACAGCTTCTGCTAGCCAAGATGGAGCTGGGACACTTACTCAAACTGGTAGTTGGGCCAATGCCTTTACCACTGACGATAATATTACTCAGGTAAATAAAACAGACGCTGTTAATCTAGGCACCTTGACTCATGGACAAAAAATGAGCTTCTATTTCTCTGGTTTAACCAATGTCTATTATGATTCTGATGTGCCAATAGAATATTGTACAGCTAATTTTTATGGTACTGATTGGTTTAAACAAAATAAAAAATCCAAAAATAAAGGTTACCTAAGACTTACTACAGCCTCTAAAGCATCATTAATCTTTGACCCAACCACCCTAGACCTAACCGCAGCCACAGCTGATCCTAATTCTACAGACACAGTTACTGTTTATGTCGAAAGTAAAAAAAGAGGCCAACTTAAAAAATTGAAAAAAGGCACCTTTAGATTACACACCGACTATAGTCCTAATAGTTTTGTTACTGCAGAGTCCATGGCTGGCAAGTCACTAACTGATGTTGATAATGACAAAATCAAAGAAAGGGCATTCACTGTTAATGCTTATGATCTAGCAACCCTAATTTCAGAATCCTATAATAACGAATCTGCAGTGACACTAACAGCTACTGTAGAAACAAAAAATAAATACGTTCTTCAGGGAATTGGCTCGCTCGGGCTAACCCAATAATCAAACCTTAAAAAACTGGGGATTTCTATCCCCGGTTTTTTTATTATTCTGTTATAATGAACTCATGAAAAAACAAGAAAAATTTATTTTCATCTTACATAATATAAGATCCCGCTTTAATGTCGGTTCTGTTTTTCGTACAGCTGATGGATGTGGGGTCGATAAAATTTATCTCGGCGGCATTACACCTGCCCCACCTCATTCCCGAATTTCCAAAGTCGCCCTCGGCGCCGAAGAATATGTCGCATGGGAAAAACAATTTCAAACTTGGATGCTTTTAGATAAGCTAAAAAAACAAGGCTACCAAATAATAGCCGTAGAACAGTCTAAAAAATCCGTCCCTTATTTCAAGTTTAAACCAAAATGGCCCGCTGCTTTTGTCTTTGGCAGTGAAACTAAAGGACTCTCCCCCAATATATTAAAACGTTGTAATAAATTTATAGAAATTCCTATGCACGGCCAAAAAGAATCCCTAAACGTCTCAGTTTCTGCTGGAATAGTAGGGTTCTCTATGATTGACAAAATGTAATTATTAGTATAAAATAAGTTATTAATTTTATAACTTTATGCCAAATATTGAACCCCAATTTAATCAACCTCAACCAAGAAAACAACCGCCACCCTTTGACCAGCTTCCAATATCTGACACTGAACAAGTCAGACAGATATTTAGTGGTAGTGATAAAGGATCTCGTCAAATGATAAGGGAGCTAGTTCGCGAAGAAGATGCAGCTACAAAACAATTAATCAATAAACTTCTAAAATCCATTGAAGCTGGTAAACGACAAAAAAAACACGACAGAACACGATACAATGAGCTACTTGAAGGAGTTGCAGTCCCCAATACAATTGTTTCTAGGCTAAACACTCTCTTGGGACGTGAATCTGATGATAAAATTAAAGGTCCAAATCTTTTTGATAGCGAGACATCCTTTCACGATAAATCACTAGCCAAACAACTAGAATGCTCTAATGAAGAAGCAGCCCATCTTATTGGTTTAACCATAATGCTAGACCTAAAAAATGACATGATGTCCATCTATAGAAATCCTGACATTATCCTTAAATATACTCCCGATCTAAACATTGATGAAGTTAAAAAATTATTTCCCAATCCCGGAAGAATAGACCGAATAACTGGCAAATTTTTAGAACATAGTATTTCAGTCTTAGGTAAACAATGCAGTGTAAAAGGTATAAGCTATTTTATAAATACAGCTATTAGAGAAAAACTTAATCCAGACAAAAACTCTGTTAAAAAAACCTTTGGTACAGACGAAAGAAAAAAAGAATTTCTTGATTTATTTAAAGAAGATATAAACCCAGCCCTTGAAAAACATTTAAAAGCCTATGAATACATTTTTGGTGAATTATCAAGATCGGAATTCCTAAAATTATTTCCTAATTGGAGAGACGCCAAATCTTATAACTCCTATACATATACAAACCGATTTCTTCTTGACTCATCATATAGCGTCCCAAAGTGGCGCTTATCATCTGAAAAAGTTGAATTACCAAAAAAACCAAGGCCACCAAAACACCCTACTGAAGAACACTG
>JBDRII010000067.1:0-5182 GCA_043816085.1 Patescibacteria group bacterium
ACTTATACGGCCGATACCATAACAATTAATTGTGATAAAGAATATTTTCAGGTAAAAGTTAATAAAGATTGGGCTGGACAGACTTTATATAGTTTGTATAAGCAAGCTTACACTCCTTGGGATTGGCAACCTAAATTAAAAAAATATGCGGAGAAGAAAGGTGTTTTAGTTTTTTCAACTCCGTTTGATAATACAGCGGTGGATTTTTTAGAAAAGATGGATGTTCAACTCTATAAAGTGGCCTCTTTTGAAGTAGTAGATATTCCCTTATTAAAAAGGATTGGCCAGACAAAGAAGCCGGTAATTATGTCGCGCGGTATGTCCTCAATAGAGGAATTGGAATTAGCTATTAAGACCTTAAAGGATAATGGCAGTCCGCAGGTAGCGGTTCTGCATTGTGTTAGTTCGTATCCGGCTACGGCAAAACAAATGAATTTAGCCACTATCCCTGATATTGCTAAACGATTTAAAGTAGTAGCTGGCTTATCTGATCATAGCCTTGATAATGGGGGCGGAATAACCGTGCCAATAACAGCTGTAACTTTAGGAGCTAATATTATAGAGAAGCATTTTACTTTAAAGCGGTCTGATGGCGGGCCAGACGCCTCTTTTTCCTTAGAACCGGACGAATTAAAACAATTAGTAAATTCTATTAGGGAAGCTGAAAAAGCTATTGGTAAAGTTACTTATGAAGTTGGGAAAAAGGAAGCTGAAAATATTATTTTTAGAAAATCGTTATTTGTGGTAAAAAATATAAAGAAAGGAGAAAAATTTAGTTCGGAAAATATGCGTTCCATACGACCAGGCCATGGGTTAGCTCCAAAATATTATGATGAAGTTATGGAAAAAAAAGCAACCCAAGACATTGAGCGCGGCACCCCTTTGAGCTGGGAAATAATCGAGAAATAAGACTCAGGCAAAAAAACTCTATAATATAATAAAGTTAACTAACTAAACTAAAATAATTAACAAACAAAATCTATGAAAAATAAAGTAGAAAAAAATATAAAAAAAGTAGTTTTAATATGTTTTTATGATAAAGTCGGTGTAGCAATGAAAACATTGTCAGCTAGTCTTTTAAAAGCAGGACATATACCATATATCATATTCTTAAAAGAAGACTCGGCAAGGATTACTAACGGCTATAATAAAAAAGCTCTTCAGTATCAAATGCTTTGGTTAGACCAATTTTGGGGAAGTGGCATTGATGTAGAGCCCATCACAGAAAAAGAGTGGGAGTTGTTTCGCTCTTTGATGAAAAAAATTAATCCGGATGTGGTTGGTATAAGCTCTCGTTCTGCTCATAGAAAATTATTCAACAGAGTAGTAGATGAAACACTAGCTATTACTCCAAAAGCCAGATTGATTGCTGGTGGATATGGCCCAATATTAAAGCCAAAATGGTTTTTAGAAAAGTGCAAATATATATGCTTAGGAGAGGGTGACAAGACAATGGTTGATTTTACAGAAGCTAAAAATCCGAAAAAAATTTTTAATATTGGTTATTTAGAAAATGGAAAATTAAAGTTTAACCAAATGCTTCCGCCAGAAGATATAAACAAATTACCTTATATTGATTTCACAGAAAAGAACAAATATTTAATTGAAAATAATAAAATCCAGACTAATGCTTTTTATGACAGAAGGGCTTATGATATATTTTGTACCAGGGGTTGTCCTTCGTCTTGTACTTATTGCATGGCTTGTCAGTGGGATACTATGTTGAAGCCTTATAAAATTAATTTCCCAAAGATAAGAATTAGAACGCCTCAGTCTATAATTAATGAACTTTTATATGTTAAAAAGAAATATAATATAAATTATGTAAGATTCAAAGATGATATATTTGGTCTTAATGAAAAATGGCTAATGGAGATGATGGACTTATATGACAAAGAGATAGGGCTTAAATTTAGTTGTTTTTTAGATGAGAGGTATGCAACAGAAAATATTGTCAAGCGATTATATAAGTCAGGATTAAGAAAAACTACTGTTGGTATACAGTCAGCGAGCGAGGAAGTTAGAAAAACAATTTTCGGAAGACAGATAAGTAATGAAAGAACAATTGCTTATGCTAAAATGTTACAAAGCAATGATATTGAAGTTAAATATCATTTAATTGGCTGGAATCCATTTGAAAATCACAAAACATTAAAAGACGGTGTAGAGTTTTTAAGAAAAATGCCAAAAAGTTCTGATGTATCTGTATTTGAAATGAAAATATTTCCTAATAGCTTGGTAGAAAAATTGTATAAGAAAAAAAACCCAGTTGCATTAGCAACGGATGAATATACTTCTTGGGCGTTCTTACAACAAATGGTGTTGTTTTCAAAATCAATGGAAAGCAAAGCTTTAAAATTTATCAATGAGTCTAATTATGATTTAGATAAAATATTCAAAATATTTAAGAAAGGAATATCTGGCAGAGCCTCTAAATTCAAGTTAGTTGCCTCAAATGATATAGAAGTAGGTGGAAGAATAATGGACGAAAGAATACATCTTAAAGAAACAAATGAGGCGGGGATTACAAGCGGAGAAATGGATAAATTAATGGGAATGGTAACTACAAAGCTAATAAAAAAAGGGGAGTTATTCCAATGGGATAAAGTAAAAAGTACTTATGCTAGAATTAGAACAGGATAAATGAAAATTGTAAAAGCAAAAAAAGAATACGCTAAAAAAATATGGGAAATCAGAAATCATCCTTTAGTACGAATGAGCTCAGGCAATACAGAAGTGATTTCTCTTGAAGATCATATTCCATGGTTTGAAAAAAAATATTTTAGCGACCAAGATAATTTTTGTTTTGTCCTAGAGAATGAAAATAGAGAAGTAATTAGTTATTGCCGATTTGATTTTGACAATGAAAATGATAGCTATATTACATCTATCGCCATAGAGCTAGATTACCATGGTCAGGGGCTGGGACATAAACTTTTAAGCGGAGCGTTTGAAAAATTTGAAATAAAAAAGATGATTACAGCTGAAATTAAAAAAGATAACATAGTCTCAGTTAAATTGTTTGAAAAAAATGAAAATCGATTTTTATAAAGTAGCTTCATTTGAAGTTGTAGATATACCGTTACTTAAAAAAATTGGCCAGACAAAAAAACCAGTAATTATGTCGTGCGGTATGGCTACTGCCGAAGAAATTGGACTGGCAATAAAGACTTTAAAGAGAAATGGTTGTCCTATGTTGCCGTTGCCTTAGGTGCCGCTATAATATTATCAAGAAATGAAGGTGGGCCAGACTCTGCCTTTTCCTTGGAGCCTAATGAGTTTAAAACATTAGTCCAATCAATAAGAGAAGCTGAAAAATTAATTGGAAGCCCAGCTTATAAACCTGGTAAAAATGAATCAGAGAATATTATTTTTAGAAAATTATTATTTGTGGTAAAGATATAAAGAAAGGAGAAAAATTAACCGCTGAAAATATAAGATCTATCCGACCCGGGCATGGGATTGGTCCTAAATACTATGACCAAATTTTGGGAAAAACTATCAATAAGAATGTTAAAAGAGGTACATCATTATCTTGGGATTTTATTAATAAGTAATATAATTTTATGACAAGCACAAAAAAAATTAAAGAATTTTGGAAAGAGCAAGCTAAAGAATTTAAAGAATCAGACTTAGCTACTGCCCCCGATACTTATTATCGAGATTTAGAGATTAATAGAATTGAGGCTTATTTAAAAGATGCTAAAAATATACTTGATATTGGCTGTGGCAATGGGTATTCCACGATTAAATTTGCCAAAAAATACAAAAAAGCAAAGTTTTTGGGCATTGATTATTCAGAGGAGATGGTTAAGTACGCCAGCAAGTCTTTGTCTAAAAATAAAAATCTTAAAAATAGAGTAAAGTTCGCGGTGGGGGACGTATTATCGCTATCAAAGCACTTACCAGATGAAAATAGATTTGATTTTATAATTTCCGAAAGGTGTTTAATAAATTTAAGAAATTGGGAAGAGCAGAAAAAGGCTTTATTGGAAATGAAAAAAATATTAAAAAAGAACGGCAGGATTATCCTATGTGAGAATACCCAAGAAGGTTTAGCTAGGCTAAACGAATTAAGAAAAAGGCAGAATTTATTTTCGATTAAAGTGCGTTGGCATAATTTTTATATGCCTGAAAAAAAATTAATTGAATTTTCCAAGAAGCATTTTAGAGTAGAGGATATCAACAATATTGGAAGTCTATATTATATAATTTCTAGAGTGGTTTACGCTAAGTTAGCCGCTTTGGAAAATAAGGAGCCAGAATATTTGCATCCGATCAATAAAATTGCGTCGCAACTGCCATCAATAGGAAATTTTTCTCCTAATTATATTTTTTTGTTAAAAAATAAAGTATGAGTAACTTAAAAAATAAAAGAATATTAATTCTTCAACAGCGAGGATGGGCTAAAACTATTGGGCATTTTTTAGCTAAGCGACTTCAGGCAGAGGGTTGTGAGCTAGCCGCTATTACTATTAAAAAAACTACAGATAAATTTATCCGTGAGCAAAAAGAAGTTAAGTATAAATATATTGTAAATGTTGATGAGATGTTTGAAGACCCTTATAAAATTTTAGGCGATGAAAAAATTACCTTAGGCGAAGTATGCAAAGAATTAAATATTGATTCAGTTTGGCCGTTGATCCATAGTAATAGGTTTTTTATTCGTTCTTACAAAGAGAAGTTTTTTTATAGCTTTAAGCAGCATGTTTCCGATGAATTTATAGCCGCTTATCTAAAGGCCCACTATAAAAGCGTACGCGATTTATTCAAGAGATTTAAGCCAGATGCAATATTTATGGCTTTTTTCGTTTATGAAGGCCATATTTTATTAAATTTGTTTGCGGATAAGCATAAAATACCGATTATTGCGGTTACGGATTCAAAAATACCTGGCCATTATATTTTTTCTTATAATTATCAGGATAAAAAAGGACCTTTAATCGATCGTTTTACTGAGCTTAATCAAGGTCAAAAAAAATCTGTAAATATATATAAAGCAAAAGAGTATATAAAAAATTTCCGGGAAGAATTCGTAAAGCCATTATATATGGAGAGTGAAAAGCCATTAAGTTTAATTAAGAGGATTCGACGCGAATTATTCCCCTATAAGCAGATATGGCAATGGTATTTTAATAAGGCAACGCGGGCAAATTTTATAAAAAATATTGATCCATCAGTA
>JBDRII010000068.1:0-3177 GCA_043816085.1 Patescibacteria group bacterium
CGCATCCGTATTATCGTCAGAATGGCTATAAAAATGTAAGATTACCCAACATGGAAGAATATCATAAAACCTGCATCACCTTGCCTTGCCATGTATTATTAACCAGAAAAAATATTAAATATATTGGAAAATTAATTAAAATTTTTTATAAAAAATAAAGTTTGCTTTCTATGAATGAAAAAGAAGTGAGGAAAGAGGTAAATAAGTTTATATTTAAATATCAAAAAGAAGATGTTAATGAAAAACTTACTTCAATTTTAGGTAATGATTTTAAAAAATACAGAGAAGATTTTAATAAAACGCAAAATTATCTAAAAACGAAATTCATTCCAGATTTTCCCATCACCATTTCTCTAGAATTAATAAATCGCTGCAACCTTAATTGTATAATGTGCTATAAAAAGCATCATACTGAACCGAGGGCGATGTTGGGTTTAGAGATAATAAAAAAGATTATGGATGAATGCAGGGAGCATAAAATGCCGTCTATGATTTTAGGTTTAGGGTCTGAAACTCTAATGTATAATAAAGTTAAGGGGGTAATTAAAAAAACCAGGGAAGCCGGTATTCAGGATGTATTTTTTGGAACTAACGGTGTTATGCTGAGCGAAGATATAATTAAATCAGTTATTAAAAATAAAATTTCCAGAGTAGAGATTTCGATTGATGCTGCCACCGCCGAAACATATAATAGAGTAAGAAGAGTGCCGGTTTTTGAAAAAGTAGAAGAAAATATAAATAAATTAGTTGAGCTAAAAAGAAAATTTAATACCCCTCTTCCGGTTATAAGGCTTTGTTTCGTAGTCATGGATATTAACGAGCATGAGACAGGGCAGTTTATTAAGAAATGGAAAAATAAAGTTGATTATATTGATTTTCAGAGGTTTATTGACTTTTCACAGGTTGGCAAACCAGTACCACCTGGTAAAATTGAAAAAGAAGTTATTAAAAATTCTTTTTGCTCTTATCCATTTTATAGCTTGAATATTTGGGCTAATGGCGATATTAGCCCTTGTTGCACTTATTACGGCAAAGAGTTAGTAATTGGAAATATTCATAGGGATAAATTAAAAGAGATATGGAATGGGGAGAAGATTAAAAAAATTAGAGAACAAATTTCTTTAAAGAAGTTTAATCCGGTTTGCCAAAAATGTTTATATTTTAGAGATAAAAATTTAATAGATAGTAGTTTTTAATTTTTGTTATTTTATATGAATGAGTTTAATAGAAAAATTAATGGCGAAACGATTTATTTAAGAAAATTAATAAATAAAGATGCAACAAAAAAATATTGTAGTTGGTTGAATGATCCTGGGGTAAATAAATTTTTAGAAACAAGAAAAAGCACGATTAAAGATTTAAAGGAATATATTAAGAAGCAAAATCATAATCAAGATTCACTTTTTTTAGGAGTTTTTGACAAAAAAAATAATGTTCATATAGGCAATATAAAGCTAGAGCCAATTGACTGGAAAAAAAAGAAAGCGATTTTTGGGATAATAATAGGTGATAAGAATTATTGGGGACGAGGAGTCGGCCAAGAGGCAACAAAATTAACAATCAGCTATGCTTTTAAAAATTTAGGTCTTAAAGAAATTGAATTAGGTGTAATTAGTCAAAATGAAAGAGCTAGAAAAGCATTTGAAAGAAGCGGTTTTAAAGTTACTGGTCTTGAAAAAAAAGCAATGAATCATGACGGAATATTATATGATAAAGTAATTATGAAAATTATAAATAACAATTGTAATTAATTAAATTAGATTTAGAAATATGATTAATGAGAAACAAAATGAACTTAAAAGATGTACAAAATGTGTAATGCCAGAAACGTGGGCGGGAATTGCATTTAATAAAGAGGGTGTCTGTAGTATTTGCCAAGAAAATGATAAAGAAAGCGAAATTAATTGGTTAGAAAGGCAAGGAACTTTAGAAGTAGTTTTAAATAAATATAAAGAGCTGGCAAAAGAGAGAGGTAATAAGTATAATTGTATTGTCGGTTATAGCGGGGGTAAAGATTCGGCCTATACTCTTTGGGCTATGATTAAAAAGTATGGCATGAAGCCTTTAGCCGTAACTTTTGATCATGGTTTTCCGTTATCCGAGAAAGCGGAATGGAATTTAATGCAAATTCCAAAGCAATTAGATTGTGACCACCTTAGATTTACATTAGGTAACGGTCTTAGGAACGCCTTGTGCCGTAAAGGCAGTGAAGTTAATGGTGATTTCTGCTGGCATTGCCATAATGGCGTTGGCGCTTTTCCGGCAAAGATTTCTAAACAGTGGGACATTCCTTTACAAGTTTGGGGGGAGCCTTCTGCTAAATATCAAACTCAAGGCGCTTATAAACTTGAGGATTTAGAAGAGCAAGACAAAGAACATTTCGAAAAGGTTTTTCAGGTTGGAGCTACTCCTGAAATGTTAAAACCAGATAATTATGAAATAGAAGATTTATCTCCTATGATGTGGCCGGAAGGTGAATTTAAATTAAAAGCTATATATCTAGGCAATTATGAACCTTGGGACCAGCGAAAACATGTAGATATTGTAACCAAGGACCTGGGTTGGAAACACATGGAAGTCGAGGGCACATATGTTGATTGGGATAAAGTTGATTGCCCCTTTGAACCAGTAAGAGATTGGCAGAAATATATTAAGAGAGGGCTAGGCAGAACTACTTTCCAGGCCAGTAAAGACGTCAGAGAAGGATTAATGAGTCGAGAAGAAGCCTTAAAATTAGTTGAACAATATGACGGCAAGCGGCCAAGGGCTTTAGACGATTTTTTTAATGAAGTTGAAATGAGTGAAGAGGAATTTGAAAAAATGACAATACAACACAAAGAAGATGCTTTAAAGTAATTAAATTTGTAGGTGGCATTAAATATATGAGTAAAAACAGTAGAATAATAATAATCGGCTTTGGTTCAATTGGTCAAAGGCATTATAGAAATTTATTAAGTTTAGGATTTAAGGATGTTTTTTTGTATGATGTGGATACACAAAAAACACGAAAACACAAAAACACTTGAGAGAACAAATTTTAATTCATTAAGACAATTTGATGTAGTTTTTGTTTGCAGTCCTAATAATTTACATATTAGACAGGCTTTAAAATGTGCGCAAGCCGGTTGTCATTTATTCATAGAAAAGCCATTATCGAACAGCCTGAAAGATATTGAT
>JBDRII010000069.1:0-11060 GCA_043816085.1 Patescibacteria group bacterium
GTATTAGTAAAAATTTGGAAAATAAAAGAACTAAAAAATAAGATATTTTTTGTTCTAAGTTTATTAGTAGTATTTAGATTTGCTGCTCATATTCCTATTCCAGGCGTAAATGTAGAAAACCTTCGTAACTTTTTTGCTAGCAATGAAATTCTAGGTCTGTTAAATGTATTTTCTGGTGGTGCCATGGAAAATTTTTCTATAGTTATGCTTGGCCTTGGCCCCTACATTACAGCTTCCATTATTTTCCAGCTTCTTACTATGATCATTCCAAAGCTGGAAGCTTTAAATAAAGAGCCGGACGGTCACAAAAAAATCACTCAATATACTAGATACTTGACTGTGCCATTGGCCATAACTCAATCTTATGCCACCATTAAAATTCTGCAAAAAACCGGACAAGGCATTGTAGGTGACATGAGCATTTTAGAATGGATATCAGCTATCACTCTCATTGCTGGTGGCTGTATATTTTTAATGTGGTTAGGTGAGTTAATCACAGAAAAGAAGATTGGTAATGGAGTATCTCTTTTAATCTTTGCTGGTATAGTTGCTAGGGTGCCCACCACTATCCAACAAACCATAGCTACTTTTGACATGTCTAAATTACCGGTTATTATTGGCTTTCTAGTTATTGCAGTTGTAACCATTGTGGGCATTGTTTATATTACTGAAGCTCAAAGAAAGATACCAGTATCTTATGCCAGGCAAATCAGGGGAAACAGAGTCTATGGTGGAACCACTTCTCATTTACCGCTTAAAATAAACCAAGCCGGAGTTATCCCTATTATCTTTGCTATTGCTTTAGTATTAATGCCTTCTTTAGTAGCCCAGTTTTTTACTGTTTCTACAAATGAAATAGTTCGAACTGCTGCTACCTTTGTTGTTGATTTATTTAATAATCAATTATTTTACGGTGCTTTCTATTTTACTCTAGTTGTAGCTTTTACATATTTTTACACAGCTGTAATTTTTCATCCAAATCAAATAGCAGAAAATCTGCAAAAACACGGTGGCTTTATTCCTGGAATTAGGCCAGGCAAAAACACAGCAGATTATTTACAAAACATTTCTAGCCGAATTTTACTTACTGGTGCTCTGTTTCTAGGTACCATTGCTATCTTACCTTTAATTCTAAGAGGTGTATCTGGCGGCGGATTTGCATCTTTGGCTGTTGGCGGTACTTCTTTATTGATTGTAGTATCAGTGGCCATTGAAACTGTAAAACAAATTGACTCACAGGTTACTGTCAGAGAATACGAAAATTTATAAATATATGATAAAAATTTGTTTATTTGGTCCCCAAGGGTCAGGCAAAGGAACTCAAGCTGAAAAAATAATCAAGGAATTAAATATTCCCGCTGTTGTGCCTGGAAATATTTTTAGAAAAAATATTGCTGAAAAAACTGAACTAGGCCAGAAAGTAGAAGAATATACTAAATCCGGAAAACTAGTTCCAGACGAGATTACTATTAAAATGATTTTAAACAGATTAGATGACTCTGACTGTAAAGATGGTTTTATTTTAGATGGTTTTCCAAGAAACAAGGATCAAGCGCACGCTTTAAATGCTAAACATGAAATAACTCATGCTATTTTAATAAACATTTCTGACAAAGAAGCAGTTCATAGATTGTCCCGCAGAAGAGTATGTAAATGTGGAGCTACATATCATCTAGATTACAATCCACCAAAAGAAGAGGGTAAATGTAACGATTGTGGATTAGAATTATTTCAAAGAGAAGATGACTCGGAAGACGTTATTTTAAAAAGATTAGAAATTTTTCATAAAGAAACTCAACCCATATTTGATATATATAAAAAAATGGGCTTTTTTCATGAAATTAATGGCGAGCAAACCATCCCGGAAGTTTGGGCTGATTTAAAAAAAGTGCTATAAGTTCATGATTACTATAAAAACCAAAGAAGAAATAGCAATACTACGCGAGGGTGGACAAATCCTCGCTTCTGTTTTGAAACAGCTGGAAAAAATGGCTGAACCAGGTGTTAATATTTTAGATTTAGAAAAAAAAGCCGAACAATTAATAAAAAAAGCCGGAGCCACACCATCTTTTCTGGGTCACAAAGGATATCCCTCTATTATCTGCGCTTCATTTAATGAAGAAGTAGTGCATTGTCCTCCAGATGGTCGTATTTTAAAAGAAAGGGATTTACTAAGTCTTGATTGCGGTGTAATATATAAAAAGCTTTATACAGATTCAGCCCGCACTATTCCTATAGGCACGGCATCTAAAGAAGCTAAAAAATTATTAAAAGTAACTAAAGTCGCCCTAGAAAAAGGTATAAAAGTTACTAAGCCTGGGGCCACAATTGGAGATGTCAGCCATGCTATCCAGGTTTATGTTGAAGGCCAAGGGTTATCTGTAGTTAAGGCTCTAGTCGGCCATGGAGTAGGTTATGCTGTTCATGAAGATCCACGTATTCCTAATTTTGGTCAACCAGGTACAGGCGAAGTATTAAAGCCTGGCATGGTGCTAGCTTACGAGCCCATGGTAAATTTAGGGGACTCACCAGTAGATTTTCATTCAGATGGCTGGCGAGTAACTACCAGAGATAGCTCTCTGTCAGCTCATTTTGAAGATACAATAGTAGTAACAGAAAAAGGCTGTGAAATATTAACTAAGTAAAAAAAATGAAGTATTTAGGATTAGATTATGGTCAAAGCAAGGTGGGGCTAGCAATAGGAGACGACGAAACCAAAGTGGCAGTTTCTAAAGGCTTATTAGAAGGATTGTCGCAAAATAAATTAGTTGACAAAATTAAAGCCATTGTCAATTTGGAAAAAATTGAAAGAGTAGTAGTCGGATTACCCCTAAACCTAGATGGAGAAGCAACAGAAATGACTGAAGAAGTAAAATTATTCGTAGAAAAACTACGATCTAATGTTGAAATTCCTATTCAAACCATTGATGAAAGATATACTTCAAAAATGGCCGACCATTTGCTGACAGGAGTTAAAGATAAGAATAAAAAACAAGACATTGTTGCCGCTCAAATAATATTACAAAATTATTTAGATCAAATATGATTCTGGCTTTTGCCTTGGCATTATTATTATCTATCATCATAACTAGAATTCTTATTAGTGTCGCCCATAAATTTAATATTCTTGATGATCCTAAATCCGACCCAGACCGAAAAATACAGAAAAAGCCAATTCCACTTTTAGGTGGGCTTAGTATTTTTTTAAGTTTTAATATTGTTGTTTTAATTTATTCTAAATTTTTAACTGAAGGTTATTTACTGCCAAAGCATCTATGGGGAGTTTTTTTAGGTGGGCTAGTTTTAATGATTGGCGGTATTTTAGATGATAAATATGATTTAAAACCAAAAGTTCAATTATTATTCCCAATATTTAGCGGTATAATAATTGTATGTTCAGGAATTGGCATAGAATATATAACAAATCCTTTAGGCGGGCAATTTAATTTAGATAGCATTAAAGTTACTTTATTTCAATTAAACAGTTTACCTTATCAGATTATTTTAATAGCAGATCTTTTTACTTTTTTATGGCTGTTAGGCATGATGTATACCACAAAATTATTAGATGGTTTAGATGGGTTAGTATCAGGGGTCACAACCATAGGCGCTTTTATTATTTTTTTCTTAAGCCTTTCCCAAGATGTTTATCAGCCAGAAACTGCAACCCTGGCCATTATTTTGGCTGGCGCAGTTTTGGGATTTTTTCTATTTAATTTTCATCCAGCTAAAGTCTATTTAGGTGAAGGCGGTTCTTTGTTTTGTGGGTTTATGCTCGGAACTTTGGCTATTATATCTGGTGGAAAAATTGCCACAGCTTTATTAATTATGGGCATTCCTATATTAGATGTATTTTGGGTTATTATTCGTCGAGTCTTTTTTGATAAAAAATCTTTAGCCAAAGCAGATAGTAAGCACTTGCATTACCGGCTTCTAGATATTGGCTTATCTCACCGCCAAAGTGTGCTATTACTCATCATTATTTCGCTTATTTTTGGCCTATCCTCGCTCTTTTTAACAAGTTCAGGTAAATTATGGGCTTTTATTGTTTTATGCGTAGTTATGGTGTTTTTAATGGGAGTTATTTACTTTAAATATAAGAAAAATGAAAAGTCTTCACACTAACGTGAAGGCGAGAATCGCGATTCTCGCCTTCATTACTATGGTAATATTATTTTCTGGTTGCCAAAATAATGTTATTTATACGGAAGTAAATATAGCAGATAAATGTACTGTTAATGCCGAAATTGCAGATAGCCTTTATAAAAGAGTACAGGGATTATCTAATAGAGAAAATTTGGAAGAAAATAAAGGTATGTTATTTGTTTTTGATGATTCAGATTATCGTACTTTTAATATGCAAGACATGAATTTTAGTATAGATATAATATTTATTAATAATAATAAAATAGTAGATATTAATAAAAATTTTAAGCCAGGGGATGATAATTATAAATCAAAATCCCAGGCTGATTCTGTCCTAGAAGTCCAATCAGGCATTATAGATGAGTATAATATTAAAAAAGGCGACCTAGTTGACACAAATCTATAAATAAAGTAATATTGTTTAAGTATTATTAAAAAAATATATGATTGCAGTAATAAAAACCGGAGGAAAACAATACAAAGTTCAAGCTAAAGACAAGCTTAAAGTAGAAAAGCTAACTACCGAAGAAGGTAAAGAACACGTCTTTGACCAAGTTTTATTATTAGGGGATAAAGTTGGTACTCCATTAGTATCTGGCGCCAAAGTAAAAGCTAAAGTTCTAAAACAGGGTAGAGCCAGAAAAGTTGAAGTAGTAAAATATAAAAACAAGACTCGATATAAAAAAACCATAGGCCACAGACAGCCTTATACAGAGGTTGAAATTTTAGAGGTAAAATAAAAAAGTAGAGACGAGGCATGCCTCGTCTCTACTTTTTATCATATTTCATTTCTACCCTTCAGAGCATCAGTCAAAGTCATTTCATCAGCATATTCAAGGTCAGCACCCATAGGTAACCCACGAGCAAGTCGGGTTACTTTTATTTTTAAAGGATTTAATTCTTTTTTTAAGTAAAGCGTAGTAGTTTCGCCTTCCATATTAGGATTCAAGCCTAAAATAATTTCCTCAATATTATTATCTTGGATTCTTTTTATTAGCTCTTTAATTTTAAGTTTTTCTGGTCCTATCCCATCTATTTGGTTAATAGTTCCACCCAATACATGATACAAACCATTAAACTCGCCAGTATTTTCAATGGCCTGCAAATCAGCGCTATCAGCCACTACGCAAATTACTTTTGAATTTCTCTTACTGTCATTACAGATATTGCAGGGAGATTTAGGGCAGAAATTAAAACATGTTTCACAGATTTTAATTTCTTCTTTTAAAATGGTTAGAGCTTTTACAAATTCATCTATTTCATCTTTGGGCTGGCTAAGTAAATAATAAACAAACTTCTCTGAAGTCTTGGGTCCGATTCCAGGGAGTTTATTAAATTCACCAATTAAATTTTGGATACTTTCGGGAAGGCTAGCCATATTACATCAATCCAGATGTATCTGGCATTTTCAAATCACCAGATCGCATTTTAGTTATTAACATTTGTTTTACTTTTGTTTGCGCTCTTTCTAATACTTCTATAATATCCTTTTGTAATTTCTCTTTATTTTCTGGATTTAAATAATACTCATCAATATCCAGAGAAATAATTTTTTGATTACCGTCCATTACTACGTGGATTTTATTATTCACATCAGCTTGAACTGTCTCTTCTGACAAGGCATTTTCCATTGTCTTAGCTTGAGACCGCATGTCTTTAACTTGTTTTAATTTTGAAAACATAATTATATATAATTAATTTTATTTATTATGTGGGCTCGTCAGGGGGCTCGCCCTACCAACATTTATTATGGTAGCCCGAGTCCCCCGACGAGGGCCTAGTTATAAACTAAAACGGCGTAGACTCAGGTGGGGGAGTTTCCGAAGCATCTCCAAAATGTTTTTCCAAATTTCTAAAACTAGCTTTTTCTAAATCAAAGAATAATTCAATTTGACCAGTTGGTCCGTTTCTATGTTTAGCTATCATAATATCTGCGATACCTTTTCTTTCTGTATCTTTTTGATAATATTCTTCCCGATAAATAAACATTACCACATCAGCATCTTGCTCAATAGATCCAGATTCTCTTAAATGAGATAATTTAGGGATAGGTACATTTTGCATTTCCACTGCTCGAGAAAGCTGGGAAAGGGCCAGAACTGGGATATTTAATTCTCTGGCAAGACCTTTTAAACTTCTGGAGATTTCGGCAATTTCCTGCACCCGGTTATCAGATCCTGACCGCCCTTCCATTAACTGCAAATAATCAATAACCAAAAGCCCTAAGCCATGCTCCATTTGCAGTCTTCTAGCTTTAGTCCGGATTTCCATGATATTTAAATTAGCAGTATCATCAATATAAATTGGCGCTTCAGATAAAATACCCATGGCTTGGCCAATCCTAGGAAAGTCGTCTTGTTCTGGTGAATCAGAAAGTTTACCTGTTCTCATTTTCCATAAGTCTACATCGGCCTGGGCACATAAAAGCCTATCCACTAGCTGGTCTTTACTCATTTCTAAACTAAACAAACCTACTGGAATTTTTTCTTTAACTGCCACATTCCGGGCAATATCCAGGGCTAAACTAGTTTTTCCCAAACTAGGCCGGGCAGCTATAATAATTAAATCAGATTTTTGCATGCCTCCTAATTTATTATCCAAACCGGAAAAACCCGTAGGCACACCTCGAAGTTTTCCAGCTTCTTTATGAATTTCATCAATTCGGTTAAATGCCTCAGTCAACACTGTATTTAAAGGCACGAAATTTTGTCGTAAATATTTTTGTGATACTTTAAATAATTGTTGTTCAGCATTATCTAAAAGGCTGTCAACCTCATCAGTTTCAGAATAGCCTAAAGCTAGAATATTATGAGCAGCTAAAATAAGCCTTCGAAGTGTGGCTTTTTTCTGGATAATAGATGCGTAATTATTTATATTTGAAGCAGTGGGAACAACATTAGTAAGAGACATTAAAAATGCTCGGCCACCAATTTCATCTATTTTATTTCTTTCTTTTAATTTATTAGAAAGCGATATTACATCAATTGGTTCTTTTTGATTAAAAATATCCTGAATAGCTGCATATATTGCCTTATGCTTATCGGAATAAAAATCTTCCGGAGTTAAAGAGTCTGCCACATTAATAATGGCGTCTTTATTAATTAACAAAGAGCCGAGAACCGCTTGTTCAGCTTCCAGGTTATGTGGTGGAATTTTCTCTAATTCATTAATTGTACTAGAATTTTGGGTGACCATTTAGTTGCTATAAGTTTTTAAGGCGGATATTTATGTTACCTCATTTTTTAGCTTTTAACAACCAAAATTAGTCCAAAATTAGTCCTTTTTTAGTTTGTTTATCCCCATTCTGTGGATTATTGACTAATTATCAACAAATTGTTATTATACTCTAGTAAATTCCTGATATTAAAGGATTTTTTTATTACCAGGATTATTACTCGGGCTGTTAGCTCAGTTGGTAGAGCAGCTCCCTTTTAAGGAGAAGGTCGCAGGTTCGAATCCTGCACAGCCCACCTATGTTCGTTTACTCACTCCGGTGGGTAAACCCACAAAATTATGTTAGACACTGAAAATCCAATCAAGGTTCCTAAAGATTCCAAAGCCTTTGAAAAAATATGGGTAAGAAATTTTCGAACTGCTTTATTTGGGGTCAAGAAGATTTTTTTAGAAAATACTCCTGAAACAATTAGTGATAAAGATTTAGCTAAAGCCAAAGAACTAGGTATTTTTTTAAATGCTCAAGTTACAGAATCTCAAAACTTAGGCCTAGTAAGAATTGAAAAAAAAGAAGTAGAAGCAGACTCTCTTCGGCAAATAAACAATTTAAGACATTTTCTTTTGGCTCGGGAAAGTCGGGATCATCAAGATTTATCAGGGGAAGAAACAAGATTAAGTACTTATAATCAAGGTTTAGAAGAATCTAAATTAGATATCCAATCAAATGAGGGAAGTTTAATTCGAGATATTATTAAATATTCTAGTATACCCAAAGCGATAAATGCCCCATTTTGTAATGATCTAGCCACTGAATGCCTTTTATATAACAAAGCTCAAAAAGATGGAAGCAGCATTGACGATGTCTATAATGTTGTTGCTCTATCTCGGAATGACCATTTACGAAAAATTTTGCTGGATAAAGTAGTAAAAATATATATTGCTCAAGCTGCTGAAATAGCTTTTCAGAGAAAAAGAAAAATAGAGGACATTCCAACAATAAAACATCAAGTAGAAAATTGTTTAGAGGATTTAATAGAGCTTTGGCAGGATGAATATGAACCCTTGGCTGATTATTATAAATATATTAAAGATAATATGAATTTAATTTTTGAAAATATTTATAATTATTATTCTAGCACTGAAAGAATTTATCCATGAAAATATTTATTAAAACCATAGGCTGCCGCCTTAACCAAGCCGAATCCCAAACCATAGCCGATGAATTACAACAAATCGGTTTTTTTATCGTTGATGAAAAAGAAAATCCAGATCTAATAATAGTAAATACTTGCGCAGTTACCGAGAAGGCTGATAAAGAATCTAAACAAATTATTCGAAGCCTTAAAAACAAGAATCCAAAAGCCAAAATTGTCATGATAGGCTGCTGTCGATTCAAATTAGATGAAATAGACATGTTTATTGAAGATAAGGACAAAGTCGTGGATGTTATACGAGATAACTGGGGGTGCGGTGCCCCCCAGTTATCACATAAAAATATATCAGGCCGAACTCGAACAAATATTAAAATCCAAGACGGCTGCAATAATAAATGTACATATTGTATAACGACATTAAGGCGAGGCAAGTCAAAAAGCATTCCAATTAACAATATTATTGATGATATAAAAGAACGAGAAAAACAAGGCTATAAAGAAATAGTAATAACCGGAGTTAATATTGGAGAATATTTGTGCAAATATAAAGAAGGCGAAAATGTAAATGAAGGCGAAGATGGCGATCTTCGCCTTCAACACAAATCAATAACTTTAATTAATTTATTACAAGAAATTTTAAATCAAACTAAAATAGAGCGAATTAGATTATCGTCAATCAACCCAGACTATGTTTATCACAACCATGAATTTATAGATTTGTTTAATGATCCTAGAATGTGCCGTCACCTCCACCTCTCACTCCAATCCGGCTCTAACCAAATTCTAGAAAAAATGAAACGGCATTATACTAGAGAACAATATTTAGAGATAACCGAAACTTTTTATAAAGCTTACCCAGGCTTTGGATTTACCACAGATGTAATAGTCGGTTTCCCTGGTGAAACAGATGAGGATTTTAATGACACTCTAGACTTAGTCCAAAACTGCAAATTCTTGAAATTACATATTTTTAGATATTCCAAACGTCCAGACACTAAGGCTGCTACCATGCCAGACCAAATTGATGAAAATATTAAAGTAGAGCGAGCTAAAAAACTGGAACAAGTAAACCAAAAACTAAAAAAACAGTTTCAAGATAATATGGTAGGAAAAGAGATAGAGGTTTTGATAGAAGGGGAGAGAGACGGGTATTGGTTGGGGACAGCTGGTAATTTTATGAAAATCAAGATAGAATCAAATAAAGACCTAAAAAATAAGATTATTAAATTAAAAATATGAAAAAAGCAATAATCATTATTATTTTAAATTTTATTATTTTAACTCCCGCACTAGCCAGCGATGATGTCATAGGATTATTTGGAAAATATAATAAAAGATATAAGTTTCTAGACAATCAAGGCGCTCTTTTATCAATTAAAAAAATTAAGAAAGATCGACAACAAGGCCTTTATAGATCGTCAGCCTTTGGTGAATTATCGGAGACAAAAGGATTGGAATGGGTTATACCCAAGGCTAAGAAAGCAAAAGACGATACATATAATGATACATATTTTGATAAAAAGGAGATTGTTATTTTAAATCAAAATAACACAAAGGCCATAGATGAATTCACTCCATTTAAAAAGTATAATCTTGGATGGATATTGGCTACGGTTGGTGATTTATATCCAGAATATGAGGGAGATGAAATTGCTGTTTGCAGAACTCACACAGTAAGACCGTTAATAAAAATTTATAGTTATTCAGACGAAGATGGACCAGAATTAATTAATAGCTTTAAACCATTTGGAAAAAATACTAAAAATCGTAGATGGTGTCGTGATATGGATATTGGGGATGTTGATGGAGACGGTCAAAATGAGCTTGTTGTTTCAAAATATTATAGTAAAAAAAGGATAAAGGTTTTTTCAAATGATGGTAATGTTAAAAAAATATTTAATATTAAAAAAACAAATCCACGGTCTTTTAAGTTAGCTGATATAGATGGAGATGGCCGAGAAGAAATGATTTTTAAAGATAATTATGATATAAGAGCGATATCATATGATGGTGAAACAATATTAAATGTCTCATCTGAAGATTATGATATTGAATTTTTTGATAGATTTGATGTTGGCAATATTGATCAAGATGAAAAGGATGAAATTATTTTTACAGAGCCAATTTATAGAAAAGGATTATTTATCATCGATGATAATGGTGATGTTGAATATCATTTTAGATATAGGACAAAAATTAGAAGGGCAAATAGAATTTTATTAGTTGGACCCTTTGAATATTAAATAATAATTTATACTAAGAAAAAATCCAATTTAGTTTGACATATAGGCATATAATAGTAGTATATAGATAAGAGGCACCTCAGAAAGGGTGTTTTTATTTATACTAATTGTTCCAATTTTATTATATATGTATAATAAAGAAGAAAGAAGGGAATAAAATAGTAATAGACTAAAGAAATAAAATATGAAATTATTTACAGAAATATTACTATTACTTGGTTTTATAACAGAATTTGCTCTTGGTTTTTTCGTTTACTTAAATGGAAAGAAAAAAAACTATAATAATCTTTTTTGTGGTTTAATGATATGTGCTTCTTTTTGGACACTTTTTTTGTTGATTACT
>JBDRII010000070.1:0-4346 GCA_043816085.1 Patescibacteria group bacterium
ATTATTAAAAATTGAAATGCAATTTTTGTCAGATGTGTATGTTAAATGCGATGCATGCAGGGGGATGAGGTATAAAAAAGAGGTGCTTGATATTTATTATCATGGAAAAAATATTGCTGATATTTTAGCTATGACTGTTGAAGACGCCAAGGAATTTTTTAGAAATGCTCCTAATGTTTACCAAAAGCTTAAAATTTTGTCAGAAGTGGGCCTTAATTATATAACCTTGGGCCAGCCAGCTACTACCTTGTCTGGCGGAGAAGCTCAAAGGATTAAATTAGCCACAGAATTATCGCGCAGGGCAACTGGAAAAACATTATATATCCTGGATGAGCCTACTACTGGATTGCATTTTGATGATATAAAAAGATTGCTTAAAGTTTTGGATAAATTAGTAGATAAAGGAAATACTGTTTTGATTATTGAACATAATTTAGATATTATTAAATCAGTTGACTGGGTAATTGATTTGGGCCCAGAAGGCGGAGAGCAGGGTGGCAAGGTTGTAGCCAAGGGCACGCCTCTTGATATTGCCAAATCAAAACAAAGTTATACTGGCCAATATTTAAAACAAATTTTGTAAAATAAAAAACAATCTATAATTAGATTGTTTTTTATTTTGCTATTTTTTGTATAAAACACCCAGAAGTATGCCATTGATAAAGGCTAATACTAATGATTGAAGAAGCCAGTAAATCACTACTGTTGGAGCAATGGTCATATAGAATAGCATTGGAGCAATACCTGAAAAAGCTCCTACAAGCCAGACAATTAAGGCATAAGTAATGCCTTTCTTAATTCCTTTGTCAGGCAGTCCTTTGTAAAGGAAAGCATAGATTATTACGTAAATTACGGCAACCATTAGCCCGAATAGATAGCTCCAAAACATATTGCTGCCAGCCAGCATAGCTTCTTCTGTCTTCCAGATTATAGGTGGAATAGCATATACCCAGTTAAACAGCCATCCGCATGTAAGCATTCCGATTATTCCGCCAACAATCCAGATAACTATGCTTGTTAAAATAATTTTTTTTGTGTTCATATACACCTCCTTTCTAGATGAAAGTTAATTTTAAATATAATTTCGTATAACGTATAAGTATATCTGATGTTTGCCGTAGTGTAGCGAAGGCAAATATGGGTGGAGGCTTTTGTAAAAAGCCGTAACCAGATATACGCTGTTAGCTGATGTATTTCTTTTCTTTTGTTTTCTGAAAGAAAACTTGTTTTAAAAAATTTTTAAATTTCTTTTTCCGTTTTGGGCGAAGGGCAGAGGGAATTAAGGGGTGAATGCCCGAGCCCAAAACTCTTATTTTGATTTTAACTTAAAAATAAATATTGATGAAATTAAAAACACTCCAACAATAAAATCTATAATACTCCAAACCTCGCGGTTGAGATGAATAACTATAAATGGATTAAACAACACTGCGAGAAACCCGAAAATCCAAACCCATTTATCTTTTTTTGCTTCATATGCCATCCATGCAACATAAGCTGAGCTTCCGAATACAACAAATCGTAACATCGTAAAAAATCCATATGGCCAACCGTCCAACATAGCCAATAATAAAAACACTGCGGCGATCAGCAGTATAATATTTTTCTTTTTGTTCTGCTCCATAATTTTTTAACTTAGAAAAATAACCAAAAAAGAAATAAGAAAACAAGAATGTAACCCCAATTTTCTTTAAAAAAAGATGGTATGTTCTTATTTTTTACTGCTTCTATAAATGAGCTAATTCCAAAGAAAACCATGCCTCCTAAAATCAGCACCTTTATAACCAACCAAATTCCGTCCCACACATTATTAAATGAAACATCAAATCCGAAGATAGAAATAATTCCCCAGATGATTAATGCTAAAATTGATAAAACGAGAAAAAATATAAAGAAATAACTCGCGAGACCTATTGCTATCGGTGTTCCTATAAAGAGAGCTACCAGCCCCAAAATTATTGAACCTTCGGAAAATAATGAAATTGCTAAACCGATCATTGATAAACCGGCAAAAGCAACAAATAAAAATTGTAAAATAGTAAATGAAATATATAGAAATCCGCCACCCACAACCAATCCTCCAGTACCTACCCCTCTAAAAATCTTTTTTAGAAAACCATCTTTTTTTATTGTTACCACATCAGAAGCCACGACTGGAGATGCTTCGTTTTCATTTTTAATATATTCTGTATCTTCATTCTCGCTTTCATTATCAAAAAAGTCATCATCATCCATTTCTTCATTATCTTCTATAGCAGGTCCTTGTTCCTGCCCACATTTTTTACAAAATTTATCGTCTTCACTAACTTTTGTGCCACAATTTGAACAAAACATAGTTTTAATATTATAAGTTAATAATTTAATTATACTTTATTCCCCTCTATAATTAAAGAAAAAGAAATTTTAAAATTTTTTAAAACAATTGGGCGATAGCCCTAAAAAGAAAAGGAATATTTCAGCTAACGTATCCGGAGTATCTGAAGTTTTATAATTTTCATTTGGTATAATTGCGCGGATGCGCCACCGAATGAAAATTATAAAATTTGGGCGGAGCTAAAAAATATAAATTTAATTGTTTAAATTCTCATCAATGAATTTTTTCAGGGCAACTAAGTCTTTAACGTCTTTGTTGTAATGAAATGCATTAATTCCAACTGACTGTGCACTCTTCACTGCATCCTCGTTATGCTCAAAATAAATTACATCATCTGTATCAAGGTTAAAATGCTTGAGCATTGTTTCGTAATATTTAGAATCTGTTTTCTCAGGGTCGTGCTTAAGCGTAAAATATTCGTAAGGCATATTATCTAAACCAAACATTTTTATCTGTTCATCATTGGCTGATGTAAGAATTATTTTTTTATTTGGATACTGCTCAAGCATTTTATGCATTTCTTCGTTAATACCTTCATCCTTAATTACAAAAGTATTAATTGCGTCTACTAAGATTGTTTTCATAGTGTTAAATTTATATTTTTTAAAGCGGAGCCAGATACTCCGTGTTATACGCCCCGTAGGGCAAGCGAAGCGCAGAGTTTTACTTAAATAACAACCTATAATTCTTGTTTTATCTTCTCTAAAAGTAAATCAAATCTATCATATCCAGCTTTCTCATTAAAATGGCCTGCATTTTTTATTATTTCAACATCTGTGTCTAATTGTTTCCCCAGCTCTTTCGCTTTTGCTAGCGGTACATATGGATCATTGTCTGAATGTAGTATAAAAAATTTGCCACAATTTTGTTTTATTCTATGCCAATCAAAGTTTGTATCTATAAAAGTTTTGTTAATATTATCAAAATCAGGGTTATTAAACATGCTAATGAAACCAGCCACAAAAAAACAGGCTTTGATTGGCTCGTCTCTACTCTCTAAAATGTTTAATAAAAATGCAGGTCCTATACTGTGTCCTACAAAAATAGTGTCTTTATTAATATATTGTTTGTATTCTTTAAAAACGTTTTGCCAGCTGTCCAAATTTTGATTATCTGGTGTAGGAAAACGTGGTACAAACACTCTACAGTTTAATTTTTCTAATTCGATCTTTAACCAAGGAAACCAATTTTCTGTTGGATTCCCATACGCACCATGGATTATAAAAATGTTATTCATATATTTTAATGAGAAAGCTATTTTCTATTTTAGGTGGTTAGCTGGTTGTTGTTTAAGTGAAATTGCGTATAACGTATCAAGTATATGGGAAGTTTTAGCTACGAAGTGGCTAAAATTTGGATGGAGCTAAAAATATAATTTATTTTCTGTTAATACCTGCTACCAACTCTGTCAGTGCACTCAAAGTGAATTTTATCATCGTTGAATACTTCTACCACTTTATAAGTCCCTTTAGTATATATTTGCTCATTATCCATAAAATGACAAACTTCTAATATTTTAATACTGGCTTTTGGCTTCGACCACTTACCATTACCCATGGTTTCGATCAAGGGCACCTCGCCCCAGAGCCAATAGCACCTTTGCTCACTTTTTAAAAAAGGATAAACCTTATCTACTTCTAAAACCTCAGGAATACACTCCTCAAGTTTTCTATTTTCCTCTTTATACTCCTTAATGTTTCTGAGTGCTAACTCAGGGTTGAATTCTACTTTTATACCCATAAAAAATAAATTATATTTTTAAAGCGTAATCCCATATACTTTGTTATGTGATGTCGCGAGAAGCGAGCGATTTCACATAACTATGTATATACGAACTTTTTGATTTTTGGGCTAAATTAAGGTAAAATAATTATAGAAACATGTAAGCATAAGTAGGTTATGGATACATATAAACATAAACGAACAACAATCTCTGAACGCGACCCGATCTATAATCTTATTCAGGAAATGA
>JBDRII010000071.1:0-3183 GCA_043816085.1 Patescibacteria group bacterium
TAATACTGATATAATAAAAACATAAATTATTAATTTTGTCAAAAAGAATGGGACGTTTACCCAATTTTTTACATGGTCAAAATAAAGTAAATTTGTTTTACTATTTAAATCAAATTTTATTTAAAAGTTTTTTGATTATATATTTAATTATTTTAGTATTAGAAAATTTATATAAAGGAATAATTTCTGATTTTTTTAATCTTCATTGGTTAATTTTAATTATATTAATTACTGGTTTTAATGAAATAATTAAAAGCTTAAAACCAAAATTAAAAAAAAGGGGCAGTAATTTAAAAATTTTAAATTATTTTTTTATTATTACCACAACCATTATTTTAATAATCAGTATTTATCATTTTCTTCCTATAAATAATTCCACAGCCTTTAACCAAAACTTTGATCAAGAATATAAAAATATTTCTACTATTTTAAAATGGCCAGATCTTCCCTTTACTGAAGATATAAACCAAAAAGAAGGATATCAAATTATGCATGACAATATTGGATATTTCAATGTGAAAGTTCCAAACGGGACAACAAAAATTGATTTAGAGCTAGAAATTGAAAATCCAACAGATTTAATTGATCTATCAGTTCCAATTTCTTCATCTCAATATTATTCAAAAAATATTTATAATACTACTATTAATGATTTATATAAATTAAATAAAAACTTTATTTACGACGAAGATAGTAAATTAATATTATTTCAAAAAGGAAAAAATTATTATTCAGTCCAAAATTTTTTAGATCATGCTTTAAATGAAAGCGCTTTTTTCTCAACTAACAATTTAAATTATTTTCAGTTCAATAATTATCAATCAACATCTGATGTTCAAAATATAAATCTTCCTTTAAGAGGTCCTCATTTAATATATACATATATAGGAGAGGGTGAAAAATTAAATTGGAATTTTGAATATGAAGAATTAAATAGAGATATAATAGATGATTCTTTTCTTGTTCGCCTTTATTCTACTGATAAATTAATAACCGAAATTGAAAATCAAGATCAATTACTATTAGATGATTTAGATCCTGGATTTTATTTGATCGAACTTAGAAACAATTTTGATATACTTACTACAAATATTTCTACTACTCAAAAATATTTTGCTTTAAAAAACAGAGCTGATTTATTTAATAATAAAAAAGAATCAAATTTAAAAATTATTGGTGAAGAACTAAAATACAAAACTATACATAATACAGGCTTGCAATCTATTAGTTTTAATGGTACAAAAGATAAAATTGATAGCGTGAATCAAGAATATATTAAATTATTCAATTCTAGTGAAATCCAAGTATTGGAAATACCAAAATCTGATCTTACAATAGAGACAAACGGATTGATTTTTCTAAATGAAGAAGGTGAATATTTCGCCACAAACTTATTTAAATTGTTAAACTCAATAGAAAATGAAAATGATTTATTAGGGATTCAATATATTTTAACAGATTATACAGAGCCTGAAGTAACTGATAATAAAATTATTTTAAAAACCTTCTTTGATTTATCAAAAATAGAACTAGATGAAGACAATAATTTAAAAATAAAAATTAATTTATCTGGATCTGATCCCAAAGTTAAATTTAAAAATATCAAAGTCGAAATTTACAGAGATTTTATTCCTTATATAAAAAATTTATTTATATGACAAGTTTCAAAACAATAAGAAAAATTTTCTTTATATCAATAATAACTATATATTTATTAATATTTTGTTGGTTTTTATTTTTCTATATAGCACCAACCGGTAAAATGAATCTTTCTTATAATTATTCAACCAGTCCAGACTTTATTTCTGTCTTTGACCCAGCTGGCAGGGCCTGGGGTAGGGAACTAAACATTAAATCTAATGAATACTATCAGCGTATCATGGCAGAGCCTGTATATTTTCATGTTGAAACACCACGTTCATTTAATACTGCAAAAGTCACACTTGAATATCGAAACCCAGAACAAAATATAGTGGAGCTTGGCATTAATAAGGCTGGTGAGGGAAATTATGAAATTAAACCTATAGAAAATAAATTAATCGATAATTCGTTATGGGAAAAAACTATAGATGAAGAACAAAATATAATTTTATTGCAAAAAGAAAAAAAATATGAATCTATTAATGAATTTTTAGAAAATTATCAAGTAAATCCTGAAGATCCTGATCAAATTGCAACTTATCATTATTCTTTAAAACCAGAAGTAAAAATTCCAGATTATATCCCTCAAAATTATTCTAAAAAAATCCAGACAAATTTAGTTGGAACTCATGAAATGTTATTTTATGTTCAAGACGAAGACATGAATTTAGATTTAAATTTCACAAACACTAGTACTAAAGACGAAACAAAACCAATTTCTATCAAAATAAAAAAAGATGACATAGAAATTTTATCTGAAGCAGTAGAAAATTATAAACATTCAATTAATTTAACCAATTTAGCAAGTGGTGTGTATTCAATTAATATTATTTCTTCAGAACATGTTATTTTAGACAATATTAATACAAATTTACAAAAAATAATTACAAAAGAAAAAATTTATCCAGATCAATCTGAAGATTTAGTTGAAATTTATACAAATAGCATAGATTTAAATTTTAGAACCTGGATAACATCAGGTTTACAAGAATTATATGTAAATGACGATATAGTTAGCATTAATAAAGTTCAAAGACTAATTAATTGGCGCGAGCAAGATGATGAGGAATATAATAATCCAAAACAAATTACCATTCCCAAGGGGAATGTAGAAATAATTGGAGACGGATATTTTGCCCTAGATCAAAACATGTATTTCAATCCATATCCAAATATTGACCGATTATTTTATTACACAGATATTGAAGACTATGATTTTTTAATAGCCTCAAATTATCAAACACCAATAAAAAAAATCAGCAACATTACAACTACAACTGAATTTGATCTTTATGGTGTAGCTGGTGACCGAAAAAATTTAGATTTTGTTTTATCAGCTCCAGGCCTCGATGATGTTAACGAAGATATTTTAGTTTATAAAATTAATATAGAATTAACTAGAGAAAATTTATGGAAAAGACTCTTGGCCAAATTAAAATCTTAAGTTTAGATTTATTAAAAATTTCACTTTTTTTCTATCTAGCATTTTTAATTATAGATATTATTACTAATAATTTTTTAAATTATTTAATTAATTTAGAT
>JBDRII010000072.1:0-4073 GCA_043816085.1 Patescibacteria group bacterium
CACGCCATCTGTTTTAACGCCCGTAGCTTCTTTTAATTGATTAATTAAATCACTCAAATCATTTTCTTTCTCTTCCTTTTCAATTTGTTGTATGCTTTCCCTCATTCTTAAAATAGCATTTGTTATTTTTTTTATCAACTCCTCATTCAATTCTAAATGACCATGTAAAGCATTATATAATATTGTTTCCAATACACAAGCCAGTCCTGCTATGTGAGTAAATTCCATGAATGAACAAGCACCTTTGACTGAATGAAATTCTTTCATGATCCGATACAACATATCTTTATATTTCTCAGACCCGGGATTTCCTAATCGGGAAATTAAACCTCCAATAACATCAAAATGCTCATTAATGTCTTCCACAAATAATTTCTTAAACTCCTCACTTTCAAAGTGTGCCATATCCTCTATTAATTAATCTAAATAACCTAAACTTTTCAGTCTTTTTTTCACAGAATGAACATCTTTAGAAGTAAGTTTCACATCTTTTTCTTCTTTTACTTCATATACAATGTCTCGCAAACAATATACCACAAAATCCGTAACTGAATTAAACCCAGTCCTTTTAGTAATTTTCTGCAAATTATCGTATAATTTTCTAGGAATTTTAATTGTAACTTTATTATCTTTAGCCATAACACTCACATTGTAGTGCATTTAATAAATTTTGACAATACACTAATATTTAATTTTCCAAATTCTCAATTCCCCAAACTAAAGGAGGTCTTCTTTTGATTAAAAAAACTATACCATCACCAGGAGTACCACCATTATTAATGCCTTTTTCACCTATTAAAAACTCCTCATAACCATCATTATCTACATCACCAGCAGAAGATACACTAGTTCCAAAATAACCTAATATATGTCTTCCCCATATTCCCCTTTTGGGGTTTGCGGAAATTGTTCCATTTAAATTACGGTATATAAAAACTCTTCCTAAAAAATCATCCCATATCTTCCAATCATATTCTGCACCTACTATTATTAATGGATAATTATTTCCATTAAAATCAACTGACGCAACACCATGTCCAAATCGAGAAGCATCGTTTTGTCCTACACCCAACCAATTTGGAGTAGTGGAAATACCAGACATTGAGCCATTATAAATATAAGCTGATCCAGTATCACTCCCTTGATGCACCCCAATAGCTCCGATAATTACATCCGAATAACCATCATTATTAACATCCCCTGATGATAGACTAAATCCAAATTCAGCACCAACTTCATTTGGTTCTAAAATATCACCTACTACTAAAGCCAAACCAGATGCTGAACCATAATATAAATATACTGCACCTTCATCAGCTTCTCCATTCTCATATCTGGGTTTACTAACCATCACATCATCATAACCATCAGCGTTAACGTCACCAGCCGAAGATACGCTCCAGCCATAAAATTTTCCTACTTCGTTTCCTTCGGTTGTCCAATCAGCTGTAGTTGAAAGCCCAGAAGCTGAACCATAATAAACATATGCCATGCCCTCTTCAGACTCTCCATTTTCATCATATGGCGCTCCTACAATCACATCATCATAACCATCACCATTTACATCACCAGCCGAAGATACGCTCCACCCATATTCTCCTTCCTCTATTGCTCCCTCGCCTATCCAATTAGCTGTAGTTGAAAGACCCGTAGCAGAACCATGAAATATATATGCTGCTCCTTTTTGTAATTCTCCACTTTCATATGGGGCCCCCACAATAACATCATCAAAGCCATCACCATTTACATCGCCTGCAGAAGATACACTGGTTCCAAATAATGCAAATTCTTCATTGCCAGCACCACTCCAATCTTCAATAATTGAAAGACCGGCGCCAGAACCATGAAATACATAAGCAGCTCCTTCATCAATGAGATTATAATTATTCCAATAAAATGGCTCTCCTACAATCACGTCATCAAAGCCATCACCATTCACATCACCCGCAGAGGATACGCTAGTTCCAAGATAACCGCCACCCATACCCCCATAAGACCAATCTATCCTTATTAATATTGGATCAATAGTTATTGGATAATTTGCATCAGCATCGTTCACCTCCATTATAATTTTATCTTCTTCTAATTTCATTTCACTTTCTAATTCTTGATTATTGACATCCCAGGCTTTTAAATCAGAATAAGCAAAAGCATAGGCATTATTTTTATCTATAAACTTAATTTGATTATCTTCTAATATATATTCAAAATCATCACTTTCAATATTTAACTCTACTTTTAACGTATCATCTCCTATTGGTTCTCCCCCAATAGTATAAATATCTCGCACACCTTCTGGACTATTTTCATATTTTACTGAAAATTCATTATACTCAAATTTAATATCTAAATTATTCTTTTGAACGGCAACTTCATCATTTGGTAATAATTTACTGCTTTCATCTTTATATATTCCTTCCAGAGATAACAATGCCTGGCCAGCATTTGCTGTAACTGTAACACCGTCTTTATCTTTTTTAAATTTTAAATCATTTTTAATATTATTTGCCTCAAAAACACCATTTTGTTTCTCATTTATTTTATATTCTTTTTTAACAAGCCTTTCTTTTAATTCTTTTAACTCATCATCGGTCATGTCTTTTACAACACTTGGCAATTCCATCTTATTAATATCTTGTACATCATTAATTGACTCTGCATCATGAGGAACCTTTATTTGCACAACATTTCCTTTTTCATTTTTTTTATCTCCTTTAACAAAAGCTAAAAAACTACTATCACTAGTAGAATTCATGTAGATAAATGTTCCACTTAAAATAATAATAAGGGATAAAGCTAAAACTAAACCAGGGTTTAAATGTTGATTTTTTTTCTTCATATAAATATATTAATTTTAAAAAAGTCACGATTATACTATATATTCTACCTTATTTTAGCCTTTTTGTAAAGAGGATGATATAATAATATCAATGAATAATTTAAATATATTATTCGCGTTACTAGCTAGTTTCCTGCCTGCCTTTGGGTGGCTATTATTAATTTTCTATTTTCGAAAACGTGAAAAGAAAAAACTGCAAGTATTAACCTTTTTAATAGGAGCCCTTTCGGTTATGGCTGTTTTTGCTATTCAATCATTACTTCTTACTTCATCAGATTATAATCTAGAACATTTATTAACTGATACTTTCAAATCTTCTACATTATTTTTCATGATATTTTTTGGTGTTATGGGATCAGTTGAAGAAATATGTAAATATTTAGTTGTGCGAATTTTAGATAAAAAATTCTCTTTAATTCAAACCATAAATATCTCCATTATTTTCAGCGTAACCGCAGCTTTGGGTTTTGCTTTTCTAGAAAATTTTATTTATTTTTACACTTTATTTTCCGAAGGCTTACTTGATGATTTTTATACAACCTTTATATTTAGAGCAATCTATACAACTTTGGGCCACGTATTATTTGCCGCCATCTTTGGATATTATTATGGTGTTTCCAAATTTTCTCAAACCATTTTAACTCAAGAAAAAATTCTAGGAAAAGTATTTAAAATAACAAAAATTATAGAAAAAGTTACACACGGAACTTTACATGAAATTTATCAACAGCAAAAAATAATAAAAGGCCTTTTATTGGCCTCAATATTTCATATGTTTTTTAATTTCTTTATTCAGTGGCAACAAATGTGGCTAGTCTTTTTATTATTAACTGCTATGTTTTTATATGTAGCTTATTTATTTCAAACCAAAACCGGTCATCTAGTCTTTTTAGAAACCCGAGCCAAGTCTCCATTTCAATTAGTACCCTCAAATCAATTACTTTTAGGAAAATTACTTGATATGTGGCATGTACAAAAATACGACGAAGTAGAAAAAATATGCAATGACATATTACTTATCGATCCTTTAAACGATACAGTTAAGCTTTTTCGAGCCCAAGCTCAAGATAAAAAATCTATCCAAAAAGTTACTAAAATATTTACTTCTTAATCGGAATACTAATTTCAATATATTGGCACCCCTTTGTACAAGATACAATTTTTGGACTAGCTTTATCTAATTCATTCAAGGCAGTTGCAAACACATCTTCATCTATATTATTTGATAATAAAT
>JBDRII010000073.1:0-11865 GCA_043816085.1 Patescibacteria group bacterium
TTTATCTTACCAAAATGTGATTTTCGATCATTAGTACAGATTGTGACAAAATAAAACCCTGGTGACGCATAATCCCAATTTGGTAATCGAATCGAAGGTATTCGATATTTATTTAAAAATAAATCCATAAAAAAACACCCATTTAATAATTAATTAAAGAGGTGTTGAACAATCTAATTTCAGGGTAATTTATGTATTAAATAATGTCAATAAATACCCTTGTGCAAATCAAAAAAATGTGGTATTTTTATAATAATATTTATGATTAATTTCCTTAAATAAACCCTATGCATATTTCTTGGCTCGGTATGAGCTGTTTTAAGATCCAGAACAAAGACACCATTATCGTTATTAATCCGTATCAAGATAGCAATGGTCTAAAAATGCCTAAAATGAAGGCTAACATTGTTATTTCTTCTAATCCTGATAATGACGTTTGTAACAATTTTTCCCGAATGATGGGTGATTATTTTCAAATTGATCATCCTGGTGAATATGAAATTCAAGACAATTTTATCTATGGCTTACAAGCCGGCGAAGTTGACCAACAACAAAGCAGTATTTATCTAATTGAGCTAGAAAAAATAAGAGTGGCTCATTTGGGTATTTTGAATCATTCTCTAACTGATAAGCAGCTAGAAATTATGGAAGGAGCAGATATATTATTACTGCCAATTTCCAGTTTAACCCCGGAAAGAAGAACTAAGGTTATTAGCCAGATTGAACCACGTATAGTTATTCCAATGTATTATCAGATTCCAAAATGTAAATTAAAATTAGAAAGTTTAGATAAATTTTCCAGAGAAATGGGCGGCACAAAAACAGAAACACAAGATAAAATTATTTTAAAGAGAAAAGATTTGCCTCAAGATGAGACAAAATTGATGCTTTTAAAACCACAAATATAGAGGACTATGGCAAAAATAGAAAAAGAAAAAAATTTAGCTAAAAAATTAGATCAACTTCGGGGTAAAAAAGAAAAAGATCCAAACGAAGAAAGGATTATAGTTAAAGACCATCCAGAAAAACAAAAATTATATATACTAGTTGGAATTTCAACAGTTATAATAGTAATTATTGGACTAACTGGCATCTCCCTTAAAATGAAATATAGTGATTCTGAAAGTTTTGGAGAAAAATTTAATGAGTTATCTGATATTTTTTCATTTAATTTAACTGAGGATCAAAATTTACAAGATGAAGAAGATAAACAGGATAAGAAAGAGTTTATATCTAATCCTCAAAATTATTCTGATGAAGAAATAGAAGAGATAGAAGAAGAGTTGTTTCCAGAAATTAAATAAATAATCACGAAAATATGAAAAAACGAACAACGCGAAGCGCGAAAAAACCGAATAATACGAAAAAAAAACCAACAAAAATAGTTGGAAAAAAACCAGAGGTTGGAAAGATGGTGGATGATGCTATAGAAAAAATGACAGACAAAATAGAGGACCGAATGATTGTGCAGGAAATGTCTGAATCATATTTAGACTATGCTATGTCTGTTATTGTGGCCAGAGCTTTGCCTGATGTTCGAGACGGATTAAAACCAGTACACAGAAGAATATTATATGCTATGTGGAGCCTAGGACTTCGGTCTGGAGCAAAATTTAGAAAATCCGCAACAGTGGTTGGTGAAGTTCTTGGTAAATATCATCCTCATGGTGACACTGCGGTTTATGACAGTATGGTTAGAATGGCCCAAGACTTTTCTTTAAGATATACATTGGTTCATGGTCAGGGTAACTTTGGTTCTATGGACGGCGATCGAGCCGCTGCTATGCGTTACACTGAAGCAAAACTTAGTAAAATTTCTGACGAATTATTATTTGACATAGAAAAAAATACTGTAAATTTTGTACCAAACTATGATGGCACGCACAAAGAACCTACGGTGTTTCCGTCTAAATTACCTGGTCTCTTATTAAACGGAACTGTTGGTATTGCTGTTGGTATGGCTACAAATATTCCTCCCCAAAATTTAAGTGAGCTGTGTGATGGCATTGTCCATTTAGTAGATAATCCAAATGCTTCTGTAGAAGATTTAATGGAATTTGTAAAAGGTCCTGATTTTCCAACTGGTGGCCAAATTTATAATATAGAAGATATAAAACAAGCTTATGCTACGGGCAAGGGTCCTATTACTATGCGGGGCAAAGCTGAAATTGTAGAAGAAAAAGAAGGTGTGTTTAAAATCATTATTAATGAAGTTCCATATCAAGTTAATAAAGCAAATTTAATTGAAAAAATTGCCAATTTAGTAAAAGATAAAAAGCTAGATGGTATTAGAGATATCCGAGATGAGTCTGATAGAGACGGAGTTCGAGTAGTAATTGAATTAAAAAAAGATACTTATCCAAAAAAGACTTTAAACCGTTTATATAGTTTAACCTCTCTACAGGAGAATTTTAATGTAAATATGTTGGCCTTAATTGATGGAATTCAGCCCAGGGTTTTGAATTTGAAAATGATTTTAGAGGAGTATATAAAGCACAGAAAAGAAGTTATAAAAAGAAGATCGCAGTTTGATTTAGACAAAGCCGAAGACCGAGCCCACATATTAAAAGGCTTAGTAATGGCTCTGGAAAAAATTGATGCCATTATTAAAACTATTAAAAAATCTAAGGATAAAGAAGAAGCTAGAAAAAATTTAATCAAGAAATTCAAATTATCTGGAAGACAAGCTGAAGCTATATTAGAAATGAAGTTGCAGCAATTGGCTAACTTAGAGACGTTAAAAGTTGAAGAAGAATTAAAAGAAACTGAAAAACTAATTAAAGAACTTAAAAGCATATTATCTTCAGCCCAAAAAATTCAAAATATTATTAAAGATGATCTAAAAAATATTAAAGAAACTTTTGGTGATGAACGTCGTACTCAAATTTTTGCTCATGGCGTTGGAAACTTCTCCCAAGAAGATTTAATCCCCAAAGAGTCTGCCATGTTAATGCTTACCAGAGATGGCTATATTAAACGGCTGCCACCTGATACTTTTAAAACTCAAAGCCGAGGTGGAAAAGGCGTAATTGGATTAACAGCTAAAGAAGAAGATACAGTAGAACAACTTTTATCCACTAATACTCACGCTGATTTATTATTCTTCACAACTAAAGGCCGAGTATTCCAATTAAAAGCTTATGAAGTTCCTCAAACTTCTAGAACAGCTAAGGGTCAAGCTATAGTAAATTTCTTGCAACTTTCTCCAGAAGAAAAAGTTTCTAATATTCTAACAGTAGATGACCTGAAGCCATATAAATTTTTAGTAATGATTACTAAAAAAGGATTAATCAAAAAAGTTGATGTCAACTCATTTGAAAATGTTCGAAGATCTGGGCTGATTGCTATTAAATTAAAAGACCAAGATCAATTAGAATGGATCAAGCCATCGACTGGTGATGATCAAATCGTGCTAGTGGCTGATAATGGCCAGTCTATCCGATTTAAAGAAGGTGATGTTCGAGCCATGGGCCGGGCTGCTGCCGGAGTTCGAGGTATTAGGTTAAAAAATGATGGACAAATAGTGGGCATGGGCATTGTAAATAAAGACCAGGCAGAAAAGAAAGAACAGCTTTTGATTGTAATGGAAAATGGCCATGGTAAACGAACTGATCTGTCTAAATACAAAGTGCAAAATCGTGGTGGTTCTGGTGTAAAGACAGCTAAAATTACAGCCAAAACTGGAAATATAGTTTCTGCTTTTCTAGTTAATGCTGATGTAGAAGATGAAGACTTGATAATTATATCTAATAAGGGTCAAGTAATAAGACTACCTATTAAGAGTGTAAATGTGTTGGGACGAGATACCCAAGGAGTAAGATTAATGCGCTTCAAAGAAAAAGGAGATAAAGTTGCCAGCGTAACTTTTGTATAAATAATTAACATAAAAATATGAAACCAAAAACAGCTTTAATTATTATTTTAATTTTATCTTTCTTGGGACTCTTGTTTTCTGCTTACTTTGCCTATTATGATACTTGGGGCGGAGGATGCAAAGAAACAATAATAGCCTGTCCAGAAAATGTTTCTGACCAGCTGGCTGATACACCTATTTGTTTATATGGAATCGTAGTTAATCTTTTGGTAATAATCTTCTCTCTTCTAGGACTCTTGAAAAAAGAAAAACCGGTTTAAGCACCGGGTAGTATATAGACTAATGCTCCGAATAAAAGAAAAAGAATAGTCGTAGCAATAACTTGATTAATAATTGGTTCTTTAACCAACTCTTTGTTTTTCATTTTGATTTTATTTTTATTTTTTGTTTTGTATAGTTATATTAGCATATTTTGGAGCTTAAGTCAAGAGAAATAACACAACTAAAACTAATACCCCGAATAAATTCGGGGCTTAGTTTTTTTATGTCCTCAATTTATTGGGAGTATTAAAAAAATTATTAAAAATTAACAATTTTAGCGAAGTCTTGGGGGTCAAGAGAGGCGCCACCAATTAAGCCGCCATCAATGTCTTCTTTTTCCATTAATTCTTTAATATTGTCTGGCTTTACGCTGCCACCATATAATATAGAAGTTTCCTCTCCTACAATTTTTCTAATTTCAGCGTGGACTTCTTGAGCCTGTTCTGGAGTAGCAGTTTTTCCTGTGCCTATTGCCCAAATTGGTTCATAGGCAACTACTATAGACGTATAATCAGTTATTCCTTTTAAACCTTTTTCTAGCTGATTTCGTATAATTTCCTGAGTTTTTCCTTCTTCCTGTTGTTTCTCAGATTCACCTAGACAAAATATTGGAATTAATCCGCTTTTTATAGCTTGTTTTACTTTCATATTGATTTTTTTGTCTGTTTCTTTATTGTACTGGCGTCTTTCTGAATGTCCTAAAATAACATATTCACAGCCTAAATCTTTGAGCATGTTTGCAGAAATTTCACCTGTATAGGCACCCTCTTCTTCCCAATGCATGTTTTGACCACCATATTTTATTCCAGAGTCTTTTAATAGAGGAAGGTAAAGAAACGGAGGACAGACAACTACTTCTCTTTCTTTATTTAACTCTATTTTTTTTAATGATTCTAAAAAAGCATTTACTTCCGTAGATGTTTTATTCATCTTCCAATTGGCTGCCATTATTATTTTGCGCATGTTTTGTTTCATTAATGATATTGTTTATGTAATTATATCTTGAAATTAAGGTCTTGCCAAATATTATAATCTTAGGTATAGTATATTTTGTTATTTAATAAAAATTAATCATAATTATGAGTGTTCCAAAGAAACGACAAAACCGGAGGAGAAAAAGAATGAGAGCCTCTCACGCAGGGCTGGCAAAGGCAGAAATAGGAATCTGCCCAAAATGCAAAAAACCAATATTGCCACATCAAGTTTGTAAGCATTGTGGTTTTTATAATGGTAAAGACATTCTAAAATTAGAATCAAAATTAAATAAAAAACAGAAAAAAGACCTAGAAAAAAAGCGGAAAATGGAAAAAAAAGAACAAGCTAGCGGCCCAACTCAATTAGACGAACAAGGAAACCCTATAAAATAAAATGGCTAATCGGCATTTAGCACGAACAATTGCATTACAAAGTCTTTATGAATGGGACTTTAATAAGAGTAAGAAAAATCTTTTAGACATAACATCCAGAAATCTAAAAGAGTTTGCTCCTAATTTTGAGGATGCTGATTTTGCCAAAGCCATTATTAAGGGTGTAGTTGACAATCAAAAGAAGCTTGATAAAAAAATTACTGACTATGCACCAGAGTGGCCCTTAGAACAGATTACTGTGGTAGACCGCAATATTCTAAGAATTGGAATTTATGAACTTTCTTTTAATGAGGAAATTCCTCCTAAGGTTGCTATTAACGAAGCTATCGAGCTAGGTAAAACTTTTGGCGGGCCAGCTTCAGGAAAATTTATTAATGGGGTCTTAGGAACAATATATAAAAAAGAAATTGAAAAAAAATGAAGGCTGATAAAGATTTTAAAAAACTAGAAAAAGAAATAGGTTGTACATTTAAGAATAAGGACTTATTAAAACAAGCCATGGTGCATCGCTCATATTTAAATGAGCATAGAAATTTTCATTTAGGATCAAATGAAAGACTAGAATTTTTAGGAGATGCTGTTTTGGAATTAGTAGTAACCCAGCATCTATATTTAAATTATGAAAATCCAGAAGGAGATCTTACAAACTGGCGGGCGTCCCTGGTTAATAGTGTGATGCTAGCTAAAATAGCTAAACACTTTACCTTGGAGCCGCTATTATATCTTAGCCACGGCGAATCTAAGGAAAAAGAAGGTAAAGCCAGGAATCAAATAATGGCTAATACTATTGAATCTTTGATCGGCGCAATTTATCTGGAACATGATTATGATGAAGCCAAAAAATTTATTGATAAATTTATATTAATTGAGCTGAAAAATATTTTAGAAAATGAACTATTTTTAGATCCTAAATCTAAATTTCAGGAAACTGCTCAAGATAAAATTGGCATCACTCCTTCATATCGAGTTTTATCTGAATCTGGACCAGACCATGCCAGGCATTTTATAGTGGGAGTATACTTAAATAATGATAAGATAGCTGAAGGCGAGGGCACTTCAAAACACGAAGCTCAATTGGTTGCCGCAGCTGCTGCTTTAAAAGTAAAAAACTGGGAATAAATGTATTTAGAAAAATTAGAAATTACAGGGTTTAAATCTTTTGTTAATAAAACTACTTTTGAGTTTAAAAAACCATATGTGGCAGTTGTTGGCCCTAATGGTGGTGGAAAAACAAATGTAGTAGATGCCATTCGATGGGTAATGGGTGAGCAGTCTTTAAAGCTTATTCGGCTAAAAAAAGCAGAAGATGCTATTTTTACTGGTTCAAAAAAACTTTCTCGACTGGGAATGGCCCAAGTTGATTTGCATTTAAATAATGAAGATAATCGTTTAAATATTGATTATCCTAAGGTTGTAATTTCCAGAAAATTATTTCGAAATGGAGACAGCGAATACACGATTAATAAAAATAAGGTTAGATTACAAGATATTATCTTGCTTCTGGCTAAAGCTAATTTTGGCCAAAGAAGCTATGGCATTATTGGTCAGGGCATGGTTACGGATATTTTAAATGCCAACCCCCAAGACCGAAAAGACTTTTTTAATGACGCTTGTGGAGTTAGAGAATTTCAAATAAAAAGAGACCAAGCAATAAATAAATTAATTAGAACTGAAGATAATGTAGAAAAAGCTGATACTCTTTTAGGTGAAATTGAACCTCGGCTGCGTTCACTTCGTCGGCAAATGAATAAATTAGAACGAAGGAAGGAGATTGAAAAACTATTAGAGGAAATCCAAATAAAATATTATGGCAGTCATTATAAAAAATTGTCTGACCAAATTCGAGTAGAAAAACAAAAAAAAGATGAGGCTGGTTTAGAACACAAAAAAATACGCGAAGATATTGAGGAATTGGAAAAGGGAATTGAAACTTTGGGAAGAGAAAAATCTAGAACTGAAAATTATAAAAACTTATTAACAGAAAAAAATAAACTACAGGATGATAAAAATTTATTAATCAAAGAAGAAGTTGTTTTAAAAGGAAAACTGGAAGTAGAACAAGAAAAATACGGACAAACTAATTTAGTATGGCTAAATCGAAGAGCCGAAGAATTAAAATCTCATTTAACTAGAAAAGATGAAGAGATTACTAGAAATGAAGACGATATTTTAGATTTAGAGAAAAAACTTGAAGGCTTGGTTATAACCCAAGAAAAAATAAATACAAACTTTAGAGAATTAGAATATAAATTACTAAAAAATAAAGAAGAGCTAGATAAACAAATTTCAGTTTTATCTGTGCCAGAAATTCGGGACAAGCTGAAAAATATATTTGTTGAACAAGAATCTTTTTTAAAGAGACTTTTAAAATGTAATAATTTTGATGCTTTTAAAACTATTCAAAAAGACGGGGAAGAGGTTACTACTCATTTAGCCGAACTTTTAGACCAATTGTACGAACAAAAAGATGAAGAGATTGCCCGAAAAAAAACCGAGATCAATGCCTTACAAAAAACATTGCATATTACTTTGGAAGAAAAAGAATCTATTTTGGAAAAAATAAATGATCTAAGAATAAAAATTCAAACTAAAAAAGAAAAAAATAACTTAATCTCTGAATCAAAAGAAGATGAAAATAAAGAACATATTAAAATCATCGGGGAAATTGAATCTATTAAAAAAGAATTAGGGGGTGAAGGTGATGAGGAAAGTAAACTTTTAAATTATCAAAAAAAATCTGAAGAAATTCAAAATAAAATTAATGGAGTAGATAAAGTTATTAATCTAGTAGAAGAAAAAATTAGCACATTTAATGAAGAGGAGGAAAAGAAAAAGAAAAAATTAATGGATTTGCAGGATCAGCATAAAAAAGTAATTAATTTATCAACCAATGCCGTAAATTCGATAAATGAAATAGACGTGGCGCTGGCCAAACTAGAAACTAAGATTGAAGACCTAACTCATGAAATGGATCGGGAAATGAATGAACAGGCCCAGAAAGTTGCCAGGGATATTAAAGACTTTTTTGAAAATACTGAAGAGCTGATGATTGAGATTGAAAAATATAAACATCAATTAGAATTAATTGGAGGAATTGATCCAGAGACCATAAAAGAACATGAGGAGATTGCCGAGCGTTATGACTTTTTAAATACTCAATCTAAAGACTTGAAAAAGACTATTATGTCTTTGGAAAAATTAATTGATAGCTTGGATGACAAAATTAAAAAACAATTTAATGCATCATTTAAAAACATTGCGTCAAACTTTTCTAAATATTTTAAATTAATATTCGAAGGCGGCAGTGCAAAACTTTCTATATTAATGGAAGAGGAGAATCAGGATTCTCAGGATGGGAAAGATGAAGAGGATGCAGAAAAGAGAGAAGAAGAGAAAAATGAATCAGAGAGACAAAAAATTTCGGATTTTGCGCCGTTGGGAAAAAAGAAGAAAAAACAAAAAATTGTATCTGGTATCGAAATTGAGGCTTCACCTCCTGGTAAAAAACTAAAAAGTGTTCATGCTTTGTCTGGTGGAGAAAAGTCCATGACCTCTATTGCCCTAATTTGTTCTATTATTGATGCTAATACACCTCCCTTTGTGGTTTTAGATGAGGTAGAAGCTGCTTTAGATGAAGCTAATTCAGAAAAATTTGCTGGTATTATCCGGCATCTAAGTAAAAAGACCCAATTTGTAGTAATTACCCATAATCGAGAAAGTATGCAAAAGGCTGATATTTTATATGGTGTAACCATGAATATTGATGGAACCAGCCATATATTATCAGTAAAGCTAGATGAGGCTAAAAAAATGACTGAAGAAAAATTTGACGAGAAAAAGTAATTGCATTAGTATATTAAAACCATCACAAATTTATAATAATTAAAAATCGAATAAATGATAGTAATTAGACTAAAACGAATAGGACGAAAAAACAATCCTGTTTTTAGAATTGTAGTTCAAGACAAGCAAAAAGCACCAACTTCTACTGTTATTGAAAAAGTAGGCACTTATGATCCTAATACTAATCCATCTACCGTTACTATAGAAAAGGACCGGGTAAAATATTGGCTAGGCCAGGGAGCTCAACCTTCACCAACGGTTCATAATATGTTGATTAATGATGGAATATTAACCGGAGATAAAAAGAGAGTTGTTCAGCCAAAAATAAAGAAAGAGAACCAGGATTTAAAGGATAAGAAGGATGAAGAGGATAAAGAAGAAAAGAAAGAGGAGAAAAAAGAAGAACCCAAAAAAGAGTAAACATGTGGGCTCGGCAGGAGCCTCGCCCTATTTGACAGTTAGAAAAGTAGTGATATAATAAAAAACGTTATTTAAAAAAATAATTAATAAGTAAAGACAAGATTATGGAAAAAGATCAAGAGTTTGTAGAATTCTTAGTAAGAGCACTTGTCGCTAACCCTGACGCTGTGTCAACAGAACGGGTAGTCGACGAAATGGGTGTTTTAATTACATTAAAAGTAGACCCCCAAGATTTAGGCCAAGTAATCGGCCGACAAGGACAGACTGCTAAGTCTATCCGAACATTACTACGAGTTGTTGGCGCAAAAAACCAAGCTCGAGTAAATTTATAAATTTAAGAACCAGAAGGTTAAAGAGACCAAAGACCAGCGCCAAGATCAGAGTCAACACCAGCACCAGCTGCTCCTACTGCAGAAGCTGTTGACACTAGTGCTATTGATGACTTAAAAATCTAGGTTATCTTACGTATCGTACGCTCTTTTAAATAACCCTGCACCATTACGGTGCAGGGTGTTTTGTTTACAAAAATAGCAAATTATATTAATATATATAAAGAAAATTATTAATATGTAAAAAAAATGAATAAAAAACTAATTGTAATCTTAGTTGTTGTTCTGGTAATTATTGCTTTATTAATTGCTGGAGCCTGTGTATTTTTCTGGGCTTATGGTCCAAAACATTTTATAAACAATTATTTCAGCCAAATTGAAAAAGGTGAAGAATTTGTATTGGAAGATGTTTATGAAGAGTTTATTTTAGAAGATTATGAAGACTATTATGTAGACATTGAGAACGAATGGAAAGAGGCCGAAGGTATGGAATATTTTATTGACAAAGATGAAGCTTGGAGACAGGAAGTAACAGTAACTGAAGATGAAGATGGTGACGAAATTGAAGAAGTTACAAAGTTTAAACCTTTTTATCAATGGATGGCTTCTAATTATCGGGCTTGGGTAAGAGTTACCACTGACACTGGTATTGAGATTTATGTTTTAGAGTTTAAAAGATCAGCTGATGATGAATGGAATATTTTGTCATATTGGACTGCGCCCTGGAAGATGTATGATATTTGGTACGAAGATGAATATGAAGATTATGTTTCTTTTGATGAAGATGAATGGGATGATGACTTTTTTGAAATAGATTTATCTGGTGATGAAGATATAGTTGAGGAAGACGAGGATGAGCAGGATGAAGAAGGAACTGAAGAAGAGAACCAGGATTCTCAGGATGAAGAGAGTACTGAAGGAGAAGAAGAAAGTACAGAGGAAGTTGTAGAATAAACCAAACTATTTTACCCATAACCCCCGGTATAAAACTGGGGGTTATTTATCTAAATGCAATTTGATATAATAACAATTTTTCCAGAAATATTTGATTCATACTTTAATGAAAGTATTCTTAAAATTGCTCAAGAAAAAAAGAAGATAAAAATAAACGTTCACAATTTACGAGATTATTCTAAGAACAAACATAAGAATACTGATGATACTCCATATGGAGGGGGGCCAGGCATGGTTATGCAGGTTCAACCAATTTATGATGCCATTACTAGAATCACGAAAAAGTCGAAAATTCGAAAAGCGCGAAGAAAGATTATTGCACTTGATCCTGGTGGGAAGATGTTTGATCAGAAAGTGGCAACTAAATACTCTGAGGACCTAGATCAAATAATATTGATTTGTGGAAGGTATGAAGGGTTTGATGCCAGAATATATGATTTGGTTGATGAGCGGCTTTCTATTGGCCAATATGTGCTTTCTGGAGGCGAATTACCCGCTATGGTGGTAACTGAAGCTGTTACTCGTCTTTTACCTGGAGTTCTGGGACATGAACATTCAACTTTAGAGGAGTCCTATTCAATGGGACTAGATTATATAGAATATCCTCAATATACTCGGCCAGAAGATTTTAATGGCATGAAGGTGCCTAAAATACTTTTATCTGGGAATCATAGGGAGATTGAGGAGTGGAGGAAGAAGAATAGGAAACGATAAAAAAATACCCCCAATAAATTGGGGGCTTTTTTTATTCCTCTAAATATAATATTTTTATTTATTGTGTTTTATTATATTCACAGGAATTTGGGCCTAGAACTTC
>JBDRII010000074.1:0-2010 GCA_043816085.1 Patescibacteria group bacterium
CTTACTAGCGGAGCTGATATTCAGAGCTGGTCATATAATGCTAATACTCAAATTTTTACTGTAAATGTTGTAACTGCTGAATTTGCCTCTCCTTTTCCAGAATTAGCAAATACTTTTGTAGTTCAAGTAATTTTTCCAGAAGAAGATTATATAGAGGGTTCATTTGGAATTCCAGTAGAATTAACCGGGGCTTATATTTCTAGCACAGTTATGGGTTGGAGTTTAGCACCCCCTACATCATATTTACCTTTTTTTGAAATAGGGTTAGAGGGCGAGGCAGATACATCTGGATTTTTTCATATGTTTATTCCTAAAGGAACCATAGACATGATCAGTGGATTTGTAGGAGAGACAGTTTCAGTCAATGAGCTAGCTGTTTATGTAGATGATGCTCAATCATCAACTAGAGCAACTGAGTTAAATAATGGTGGATATATTCAAATAAACGTTACCTTTTCAGAGGGTGATACTTCAATTGCCTCTAATGGCTTATCGTATGTTTCAAAATCAGTAAAAACTGGTCAAAGAGAACCAATTAAATTATTTAGTAATAAAACCAGAATTAAAAAAGGCAAAAAAGTCAAACTCTTTGGTTTTATTCAAGATGCCAAGAAAGACATTAAAATTAAGGTTCTTAAAAAAATTAAGGGAAAGAAAAAATATAAAAAAATTAAAACCATTACAACGAATAAAAATGGTTATTTTAGAACTAAAATAAAAATGAAAAAAACAGCTTTTTTTAAAGTAAAACAAAAAAAGAAAAAAAGTTCTAGAATTAAAATAAAAGTACGAAAATAGAATGAAATTAATTAATAAATTATTATTAATAATTTTATTATTTACTATTCCCACATCTGTTTTTGCTGTGAATAATAATCAAAGTAGGTTAGCAGACATAGAAGATGATGAAATTTATTGGCAAAAATCAACTTGGAAAGAATTTGCTTGGAAAACCATTGAGGAAACAGAAGGGGAATATGATTGGGAAATGACAGATGATTTAGTAAAAGACCGTCAAAAAGATGGAAAAATAATTGTTCCCCGTATAATGCCTTTTGTTAACTGGGATCAAGATATTTGCCATTTAGATAAGGACGAGCATTATCTAAAAGAAGTAGGATCAGTTCGCATGGGAAAGCCGTGTAATATGAAAAAATATAAAAAATGGCTTAGAAAAGTTGTAGAACGCTATGACAATGATGGAATAAATGACATGCCAGGACTTAAAAAGCCGATTCGCTATTGGATAATAGGCAATGAGCCAGATGTGGAATGTGAAGAAGAGCAATGTTTTTTTGATATTACAGCCAAGGGTTATGCCAAATTATTAAAAGCTAGCTCTAAAACTATAAAAAAACAGAGCTCAAAAAATAAAGTCATTATTGCCGCTCCCAGTACTATGGGTATAGAATCTAGAAAATATTATAAAAAAATCTTTAATCAAGGTACAAAAAAATATTTTGATATCATGAATTATCATGCCATAGATCCAGATGCAAAGGTCGATATTTTAGGGGTTAGGAAATTTAATCAGTTTATTAAAAATAATAAATTAAAAAAGAAAAAAGTTTTTGCTGGAGAATGGGAAGTGGGTAATGTTCCTTATCCTGGAACAAATAAGGATTTTAAAAAACGTATAATTCGTTCCACTGCCTATGCTCTTAGCCACGGTATTGATACTATCTGTTTTATAGGAGGAGACGATTACCCCGAGAGCAGTAAGCAAATATTAATAAATTATTTTAACTTTGCTGATACTCAAAAAATATATAAAGAAACAATAAAAGGCACCCAGCTTACTGTAGGTAAATATAAATTTAGAAATTTAAAAGATGAAAGTGATTTTTATGTTTTATGGGGTAGAAATAAAACTCTCCCAAAGAGTATTCAAGGCGACGTAAAAGTTACAAATAAAAATAATAAATCTGAAATAATGGATAGCGCTGATATTGTCTTAACTGCTGATCCAATCATTGTTGAACTTTTATAATTATTATAGTATAATAATAT
>JBDRII010000075.1:0-2749 GCA_043816085.1 Patescibacteria group bacterium
TTATTACATTGAAAATAATCAAATTCTTCTTTATATCCATACATCATCTCCTTAATAGTATAAGATGTATTGTTTTTAGAATTATTACAAATCCTACACTTATTCATATAATTTAATCAGTTTAGTTATATTATTATCCCAAGATAATTTTTCTCTATTATAATTAATTTTACCACTATTTATAGCTTTAATTGTTTTTTCATTGATATTTTGTTCATTAAAATAAAAGCCATTATTTTTTAAATAATTTTTATTTTTTTCATTATCTTGGCAAATCACAGGAAGTGAGGCAGCCATATAATTAATAATTTTACCAGATGCTTCAGTAGTGCCCTCTAATTTTGGGTCGATTGCAGCATCAGCTATTTTTAAAAATTTAAACATATCAGCATATTTTATTTGCCCTAAAAATTTTACATTGTCTTGGATTCGTAATTCTTCTGCCATTTTCTCATACCAAGCCACTTTTGGATAACCAATAACAATCAAATAGTAGTCTTTATTATTTTGGATTAATTTTTGAAAATTTTCTAATAAAAAATCAACGCCTTTAAGTTCAGATAAGCCCCCCGTATAAATCAATATTTTTTTATTTTTAGGAATTTTATAATTAATATAAATATTTTCTAATTCGTTGGCTGTAATTTTATCAATTAAACTAAAATCCGTTCCGTCTTCTAATAATTCTATTTTATTAATTTTAACATTATATTTTTCAATAAAATATTTTTTTACCTCATCTGAACTGCAGACAATATGATTGGGCATTTTTAAAATAATTTTTTCTAAAAAATAAAATATATTTAAGGCAAAACTGCCTTTTAATTTTCCATGAGCAGACATTTCGCCAACTAAGCTTCCCTGGGCGTCAAAAATTAATTTAGGTTTAAAAAATAAAAATACTTTTACAAACCATCCAATTAAACAGCCTTCATGCAAATGAGCATGAATAACATCGTAGTTTTTAAAATAACAAGAAAATAATATTCTAAACAATAATAAAATATCTAAATAAATTTTATGAACAGACGGCCCAGCTGAAATTTTTTTATACCACGGAATTGGAATGATTCTGAAAATATTTAAGCCTTTAATATCACGGCCATTATGATATGTATAAATATCAATTTTATGTCCCTTTTTTATTAAAGCTTTAGCTTCTTCGTAAATCCTAATATGGCATCCTCTGTCAGCAAAAAAAGGAGTTGGTGCTATGACCAAAATTTTCATTTATTTTTTATTAACTTGCTTGATGTTATATGGGGTCCGGCCGTTTGAATAAAAGTTTTTTATCATTATTTCACCCAAGAGTCCTGATACAAATAATAGGATTCCAACTAGTATTAAAAAAATAGATACTAAGGGCCAAATAGATTCAGCCAATGAGATAATTTTTAATATTCTTAAAATAAACAAAGCAAATAATAAAAAAGAACCAAGAAAAGTAAAAATTATACCAGCGCCACCAAATAAATGAAGTGGTCGAGAAGAATACTTCCGCCAAAACCAAACTCCAATCATATCAACAAATCCTTTTAATATTCTAGAATATGTATATTTTGTTTCTCCATATTTTCTAGGATCATGCCGAACTTCGACTTCTCCTATTTTATATCCTTGCCATTTTAAAATACCAGGAATAAATCTGTGGATTTCACCATGTAGATTTAAATCTTTAAAACACTCTTTTCGGTAAATCTTTAAGGTGCAGCCTGAATCATGTATTCCTTCATCTATAAAGAATTTTCTTAATCTATTAGCACCTCTAGAAATAAACCTTTTAAAGAATGGATCTTTTCGGTTTTTTCGCCAGCCAGATACAACATCAAATCCCTCTTTTTGTTTAGCTGCTAATTTAGGGATTTCTTCAGGAGGATTTTGTAAATCTCCGTCAAGCGTAATAATAAATTCACCTTGAGCTTCTTTAAAACCAGCATCTAGGGCTGCGGTTTGACCAAAATTTTTCCTAAATGTAATAACAGTAAGGGGGGATAATTCAGCTAAAATACTAGGCGTTTTATCAAAACTGCCATCATCAATAAAAATAATCTCATAGGGTTCACTAAGAGATTCCATGGTTTGCTTAATTCTTTGATGAAGTTCCTTTAAATTTCCATCTTCATTGTATATTGGAACCACTATTGAATATTTCATACCTTGTGAATTCTGTCAGAAATCATTAAAAAAGTCAATGTTAACGCACTTCATATATTGCAATTTCTCTACCATTTTCTCGTTTTTGAGAATAAATTTTTAAAAAATAAGTTTCATTATTGAATTTTTTATAATAACCTGGTGTCCAAAATGGTGAGACGTGAGTATCAACTACCACATATTTGATATTTTGATCTTTTAGCAAATCAACAGCTTTTTGGATATCTGATTGATAAAAAACTGTTTTAACCACTTCATTTTTATTATTATGCATATGATCTTTAATTCGAGGAAAAGTAAATCCAGATTGCATTCCAGTAAGTTCTGTAAATTGAATAGTTGTTAATACATCAGAAATTATTTTTTTGTCTTTATCTAAATTATCCTTGGCCCAGTTAGTTGCTTCAAAGTATTGCCAATCTAAATCAAATTCTATTTTTTGGAAACTGTTGATATAATTTCCAATTCCAACGACCACAATAAGGGCTGTTAATAATCCAAATAAAAAAATCTTCTTATTTTTAAAAAGATAATATAAGAAAAAACCACTTATGAGTTCAGCTGGAAAATGAAGCATAGCTAAAAATCTTCGAGG
>JBDRII010000076.1:0-4133 GCA_043816085.1 Patescibacteria group bacterium
GGGCACAAAGTTACACTTTCAATAGGTGGTGCAGAAAAAATCTTTGAGATACTAGGCCCAACTGAAACAAATCCTGAAGCTGGGATCATTTCTTACAAGTCACCCCTTGGTGAAGCTTTGATGGGTAAAAGTTTGGGTGATAAAGTTGAGATACGAGATGTTGAATATAAAATTTTAAAGATAGAATAAAAAAACAACCTTTTTTGATATTATTTTAATACTATATTTTTAACAACCGTGAGCTTCAATGGTCAAAACTCCATTTAATGTTGTTATTGATGTAAGGCCGTCATTATCACTATCTTGAATTTGGATACATCCCCCACTATCACCATTTACTTCTATTACCCCATAACCTGTGTCACCATCAACGTCAAGGGTCGCCGTTGGAAGGCCTGTGCCTATACCCACACTTCCACCATTGGTAATAGAGAGAATAGGGTCACTATTGGGTGTGGAGCCTTCCCCGATTTGAAAAAATGCTTCATAAGGACTACCAAGAACTAATTCATCACCCATACCCATCCAAAAATCTATATCATCTGATCCTTTAAAAATGAACGATGGATTTGTCTTTTCAATTGTAGTATCTCCGGTCATGGTACCACCGGCTAATGGTAAATAATTGCTAGCAGTAATATTATCACTTATATAATCGTCTGATATTTCACCACCTTGCCATGTTCCTGAAGCTATTGTACCAACTTCTGCAATATCACCTTGTTCAACACCAAGGTCTATCCATTCAGTCCTGTTAAATAAGTACAATTTATTATCATTTGAATTGTATCTAATTTCACCACCAGTATAGGCTGAAGTGTCTATACCACTAGTATCTGTAGCTGTTAAGTCTAAATTAGTTGTTTGTAGGTTTCCTAATATAGTAGCGTTACCTGTTACTCTAAAATTATCATTCACCTTAACTGGGTTATTATCTTTATTATTTTTGATCTGACCCTGAACATTGATGTTCTTTATAAATTTAGCAACTTTTTTCACTTTTAATTTATCTTTGATGTAAACTGGGCCTTTTGAATTTTTTATATTTTTCTTGACATTTATTCCATTCTGAAAAACTACTTTGTTTTTAAATACTTTTTTTGCTACTTTAGCTACTACTGGTACAGTAAAAACTACTGAGACTCCTAATATAAAACCGATAATGCCGAAAATAATATTTTTTTTCATACTAATTTTATTTTTAATTTATAAATTTTTTTATATATTTAATATAACAAAAAAATAACCTTTTTTCAAGGGTATTTTTTTAAAGTATATACTTGTGGAAAATTATTCTAAATACTCCGAAAAGAATTCAGAATAACGAGTAACTGCAGTAGTAGACCAAACAGCGTCGCCTCCATGACCAGCGCCTTCGTATGAATAAAAAGTATAATTAGACATTCCATCCATAGCTTCATTTAATTCTTCACTTTGCGAATAAGGCACAGTAACATCAGCAGTACCATGACTATTTTGCAGAGGCATAGTAAGTTTTGAAGTAAAATTTATGGGTGAGGCTATTCTAAGAAGATGGGCATAATCTGCGGACTCTGCATTAACAGGGTTAATTCCATAAAGAGATAAACATTGGTCATTACCAATGTGCTCACAATAAGTAATTAAATTTGTGTAAGGAAACCAAGTAACCACTGCCTTTAAATCTGTATTATTTCTTTCAGCGGTTGATAAAGTTACATTAGCACCCCTTGACATGCCAAACATGCCAATGCGATCAGAATCTATAAAATCTTTACTTTTTACGTATTCAATGGCGGCTAATACATCATTAACATCACCTATGCTTAGACTTAATTCTCCTTCTGAGCCTATGTCTCCACGATAAGCAGTTATTAATACAGCATATTTTCCACCTTCAGAAAGAGAAGTTGCATAACTAGCATAATTTGCCGGATCAGCTGCTGTGGTTCCGCCATGATTATAAATAATAGCTGGAAAAGGACCAGTGCCCGGCGGCCTATACATTAAAGCTTGAACTTGGGAGCCATTAGAGATATAGGTTACAGCTTCAGGATTATCCGTTATTGTGGGTTCATTATTTGAAGTAATTTTAGTAGTGGCGATGGCTTCTTTAGTATTGGTATCTATATTACCAGCTTCATCTTCAGCTCTAATTACATAATAATAACATGTTCCCTCTGATAAATTATTTATTTGATATGAACTAGCTCCTAATTCGGTTTCATAAGTCGGAGTAGTATAATCTTGCTCTTCTAATTGATTAGCTTCGTAAATTAAATATTTAATGTTGTTAGAATTAGAAACTACATCTTCGGCTTCGTCCCAACTAAGAGTAATGCTAGAGGTGCTAGTAGATTCAGCTAACGCTCCACCACTAAAGGTGGGGGCAGTTTCATCTGGAACAAAACGAAAGGAATTTTTTATTTTCTTAAATTTTTTATTATAATTAGTACAATTTTTTTTCTTGCATTTTGTAATTAGACGATGATAAAAAGTTTTATTTGTAACATAATAAGCATTGAGCTTGCCCTGGGTTATATTAAATCTCAAACGAATAACTTTGTATTTGGCTATTTTGCCTCTATTAGCTTTTTGAAATTTGGGATTTAATTTTGGATATTGCTTTTTTATTTTTTTCTTATATATTTTTGCAAACTTTTTAGCCTTTTTATTCCTTAAATATTTTTTTCCTTTAGGTTTTAAATTTACTTCCTTAATTTTTACAAAAACTTTTTTCTTATTTTTCTTAGGATAAATTTTTACATAATTTGAAGTACTTTTTTTCTTCCAATTATTTGGAACATGAATTTTAAATTGTTTACTGGCAAAAGTATTGTAATTATAATTTTTAGCCCCTATTATTGATGGTACTAATAGAATGATTATTATAATTGCTAAATTTATTTTTTTCATATATTTAATATACCAAAAAAACAACCCCTCGACAAGCTCGGAATCATGACCTTTTTTCAAGGATGCAATACAATAAACAAATTCTATTTCCAATCATTATAGAAATAAATCTCATTAATAGAAAGATTTTCATCCATATTATGCTCTACTATTCTTCCACCCCGTAAATCAAGTGTGCCTGGATCACTTGATGTAGAATATAAAACTCCGTTAGCAAAATCTATTCCACCTGGATAATGATTTAGAAGTTCATCTTGATAATCATATTCTTCTGCCAGGGAAAGCTCTTCATCCATATTATGTTTAACAATTACTGGCTTAGTAAATTTATACGCCGTCCAGATATTATTTCCATCCCAAGCAATTCCTTTAGGGTGAGCTCCGTCGCCTTTTAAAAATTCAATTTCTGGGGGGATTGAATATACATGTATTTCCTTCAAACCATCAGAAATATCAAATTTCCATATTCCAGCCCAGCTACCCATATTGCACCAAAGATAATTGCCGTCCCAGGTTAATCCATCACAGCTTAATTGAGTATCATATTGTTCAATTTCAGCTAATGAGTTGTTTTCAATTCGATATTTGTAAATTCTTCCTAATTGTTCGTGAATCCATGTACTTGTCCATAATTCATCATTTATCCAAACCATTCCAATAACATTATAATTGTGGGGAAAGGCATACATCTCAACGGCTGTTTTTTTTGAATCCTTGGCATGTTTAAAAAGATAAGCTTGAAAATCAGGATGCCCTGGCTTAACTTCATCTTCCATTTCCCAACCTGGTTCATGGGTAGTCCAAAAATTTTTCCCGTCCCAGGCAAGGGCCTCTGGACCTAAATCCTGCTCTTGCGCCAGTGGTACGCTTGTGTCTATATTATTCTCGGTAGTATTTAAATCTGTTGATTCTTGTACACATCCATTAAAAAATAGAAAGCTTAAAAACAGTATTGATAAATTTATATATTTTAAATAATTTTTCTCTTTACGCATGTTAAAAGTCTATCAAAAAAACAGCATTTTTTCAAGGATGTTTTTTATTTAAAGCAGGCATTGTGCTACACTGTGATTAATAAATAAATTTTAAATATATAAAATAAATATGTATACAGTTTACATCTTGCTGTGCGGCGATAATACGTTGTACACTGGAATAACAACAGATATTAAAAGACGGCTTCTGGAACACAAAGAAGGGAAAGGCAGTAAATATACTCGCGCTAAAAAAGCTGTGAA
>JBDRII010000077.1:0-12036 GCA_043816085.1 Patescibacteria group bacterium
GGAGCATCTACTCCCATTAAAGATAAAACATTATTTAATACAATCTTTGTTGATTTAATTAATACCACCCTGGAAGCATTTACTTTATCATCTTCAATTACCCTACAATGATTATAAAAATTGTGAAACTTTCTGGCAATCTCAATAGCATAAAAAGGTAATCTCTGGACTTCATAAGTGTTAGCTATTTCTTCTATAATATCTGGATATTTTATTAATTCTTTAATTAAAGACTTTTCTGCTGGATCTAAATATTCTAGTTTGCTTGGAATTTTACTGGCTGTACTAACTTTGTTTAAAATACTGCAAATTCTAGCATGAGCATATTGCACATAATAAACTGGATTTTTGTCAGATTTCTTTTTGGCCAAAGTTAAATCAAAATCCATATGTTTGTCCAATGAATTCATTAAAAAGAAAAACCTTACTGCATCTATGCCCACCTCATCAACCAATTCTTCCAAAGTAACAAAAACTCCTTTTCTCTTAGACATCTTTAATTCTTTTCCTTGAAAAATTAATCTAACATTTTGATACAAAATAATCTTTAATTTTTCTTCACTATCAAATACTTTGGAAATAGCCTTATAACGCGAAACAAACCCATGATGATCAGCCCCCCATAACATTATTACTTTGTCATATTTTCTTTTTATAAATCTATTATCTGAATACAAAACATCAGAGAAAAAATAAGTTTGAGCTCCGTCCTTTTTTATAATTACCCTATCTTTATCATCGCCAAGTGTACTACTCTTAAACCATATAGCCCCATCTTTTAAATAAATTAAATCTTTTTTCTTTAAATAATCAAGCATTGCCTCTTTTGCATCATTCTCATACAACCATGATTCCCTAAACCATCTATGAAATTTTATTCCACATTTCTTCTGAACAACTTCTTGAATATTTTTTATCATTTCTTCCAACGCCCATATTTTCACTTTTTCTTTTAATCTAGCTAATTTCTTTTGATCTTTAATTTTAAAATCTCTAATTTTTAAATTAGCTGCTAATTCTTTTATATAGTCTCCTTGGTATAACTCTTCCGGATAATCCACGGGTGTACCCTGGGCTTGCAAATATCTTCTCATTACAGATTCTCCCAAAGTATCAATTTGGCTACCAGCGTCATTAATATAATATTCCTTATATGTTTTATATCCCACTTTTCGAAGAACATTAGCCATTACATCACCCGTAAAACCACCTCTACCATTTCCCATGTGAAGTGGCCCCGTAGGATTAGCAGAAATAAATTCTAATTGTACTTTTTTTCCTGCTCCCCAGTCTTGACTTCCATATTTAACTTTTTCTTTTAAAATTTTATTAATTTCTTGATTATATAATTTTGGTTCTAAGAAAAAATTAATAAACCCCGGAGACACAATTTCAACTTCTCTTATATTTGATGATTTAATATAAGATTTAAAAACTTCCGCAATTTCTGCTGGCCTCATTCTTAAGGTTTTGCTAAGAATCATAGCCAAGTTCGTAGAATAATCGCCAAACTTTTCTTTATCGGGAATTTCTACTTGATATTCAGGCAAAGTAAAATCATGCCAAAGTTTATCTCTTTGAATCTTCTCAAAAGCCTTGGCTATTTCTTTTCTAATTAATTGCTTCATATATCTTTCTAGATTTATTCTCTATTTTTTCATATAAATCATTCCCCTTTTTATCTCTAGTTACTAAAAGAGGCATACCCGGCTCTTTAATATTAATATTCCATATTGCTTCTGGGTCACCAAACTCTCTTTTGTAGCTCTTTTTTATCTTCATTAAATTTGCTGGAATTACACCCACCCCACCAAATGCTTCCAAAAATACGGTTTTTATTTTTTTCATACCACCTTTTCCAATAATTGCTTTAATATTATATTTATTAATCAATTTATTTCCATATTCATCCATTCTAGCTGAAGTGGTTGGCCCAGCTGAACATATGCAATTACCACACCTTAAAATTCCACAATGATAAATTACATTACTAATATCTAATTTCTTTTTGCTATTTATCAAAAAATTATAAGCTTGATCTCTGGCAGTAGTAATTTCACCTGTTAATAAAACTCTATCTCCTGCTTTTAAATCATAATTTTTATTTATAGGAGCAGTGATTATTTTGTACTTGCTTGAATCTATATCAAACTTTGGAAATTTGATTTTTCGCGTTCTTTCATTATTTCTCATTTTCGCGATTCTGTTGTCGGTTATTGCAAGAGTCTTTTTTCTATCTGCATAGCACATATATGACACAGCCACAAAAAAAGTAGCAGGATGTCTATAACTTTTACTTAAATCATTTACAAATACATCTAAAATAGTTGTCTTTCCCCCTAATCCATATGGACCAATTCCCAATTGATTGGATAATTTATATATTTTCTCTTCTAATTTATTTCGTTTATGTCCAACTTTACCAAGTAACATCTTTTTTGCATTTTTTAAAGCTTGAGTTTGAGATCCAGCTACAGCAATTCCTAATATTCCAGGAGAGCATCCCCTACCCCGAGCTTCAAAAACAGTTTGCACAGCTTTTTTTATTATTCCTGTTTCATCTCGTTTAGATCCAGCTACTTTAAAAATTTGTGAAACATTCTCAGATCCACCACCCTTTAACATAAAATTAATCTCGATATCTTTCCTATCCTGAAAATCCAAATTTATTTCAGGTAAATTATATCCAATATTTTTATTATCACTCACTCTTACAGTATTTGACCGAAGAGGAACTTTTTTAGAAGCAATCATAGTTGCTTTATTAATAACTTCAATTATTTTTGGATCAAAGCTTTTTTTCGGACAATTAATATAAAAAACAGGAATTCCAGTGTCTTGGCACATTGGCCTTCCTTTTTCTTGAGCTTGTCTCATGTTTTCTAATTGAATAGAAAAAATCTCATGAGCCAACGACCCAGCTTTTTCCTTTTTTCTAGCTTTAATCAAAGCCTCAGCCACATCAGACGGTATATTACAGGCTGCTTCTTGAAATAAATCTACTAATTTTTTCTCTAAATTTCCATAATTCATGGATTTGATTATACCTAAAATCTTGAAAAAAATAAAGTATCATATATACTTCCCATATGCCAACTTTAGCAAAAAACAAACAAGGATTATATAACTATGAAGTCACTTCCAAAAATGAAGGTGGTTTAATGCTGTCCGGAGGAGAAGTAAAAGCAATTAAACAGGGAAAAGTTAATTTAAAAGGAGCTTATATCACATATGAAAAAGACGAACTATGGCTAAAAAATATGCATATTAGCGCTTATCAGCAAAAAAACCAACCTGGATATGAGCCAGAACGCCCTAGAAAAGTGCTAATGAAACGCCAAGAAATCGATTCTTTAATGGGAAAAAGTGCTGGACATGGCTTGACAATTCTACCTATTTCTTTGTATACTAAGGGCGGATTAATCAAAATCCAACTAGGATTGGCTCGCGGCAAGAAAGCTAGAGACAAACGCCAGCTTATTAAAAAACGTGATACAGACCGGAGAATTGGCCGGGCATTACGTAATAGATCCTAATTACGGGGATGAATATAATCGATAGAACTTTTACATCATTTTTTTCTCTTAGTCTAGCGATCTAGTAGGCTAGTACAAACCATCTAGAACTCTAAGTGCAAAAAACTTAGTAGCAAAAGCTCAAGCTAGTGTAAAGCAATTTGCACAAAGCTTTGCCTTTGCGCCAGTTGTTGCTTAAACCCAACAACCATCCGCAGCTCTAACGCCTCTAGGAGCTATCCGGGTGCCATTTTGAGGCTTTACTTTCTTCTGCTGTGGTTGAAAGTGAACTTTTAGCAGCTCTTGGAAATTGATTATTTTGTTTGTTTTTAGATCACTTTCCGAAAATAAAAAAACAAACTATACTAAGTAAACAAAAATTTGAGAAAGTTTTAGACGCGGGCGTGATACCCACCATCTCCACATCTAATTAATTTAAGTAAAGACGCGATTTATCGCGTCTCAAAAAACAATTAGCAAACAAGAGTACCGAAAAAATCAAGAAATAAATGTTCCCGAAGTAAGATTAATTGGCGAACAAAACGAACAATTTGGTGTTGTAACAACTCATGAGGCTATAGGAAAAGCCCAAGATCTTGGGCTTGATTTAGTTGAAGTCTCTCCCAAAGCTGATCCCCCAGTCTGTAAGCTTGTAGATTTTGGTAAAATGAAATACGAACAAGAAAAAAAGGAACGCAAAGAAAAAGCCAAACAAAAAAAAATTGAACTAAAAGGAATCCGACTTTCTGTCCACATTGGCGACCATGATTTTGAAACCAGATTAAAACAAGCTAACAAATTTTTAACCAAAGGAAACAAAGTAAAAATAGAATTATTATTAAGGGGTCGCCAAAAAGCTCACCCAGAGCTAGGTGAAGAAATGATTAAAAAATTTACTGACCAACTAGAAACAGAATTCAAAGATCAAAAACTATATTTTGATCAAAGAACTAAAAGACAAGGTGGAAGATTTATAGCAATAATAGGGATCAAGTAATCGCCCTCGTCAGGAGACTCGGGTTCTTTGATGCAACAGAGAGAGTGAGTCTCCCGACGAGCTCAAAAAAATTTATTTTCAATTAATTATGTAAAAATATGCCAAAGCTAAAAACTAGAAAAACCATCTCAAAACGAGTAAGGGTAACCAAAACAGGGAAAATCAAATCCAGAAAAGCCGGACAGGACCACTTTAATGCCCGTCAAACTGGAAAAAAGAAAAGAAATAAAAGAAGAGACATCACTGCCTCTTCAACAATTTCCAGAAACATTAAAAGAGCAATTAATTAACAATTAAATATTACTTCCTGCGACTAAAGTCGCATGGCAGCATAAAGGACTTAAGTCTTTCTCACTGCCATCACACTTTAGTGTGAGGATAGATAAGAAACACATATGCCAAGAGTAAAAAGAGGAACCACTCATACAAAAAAAAGAAGAACAGTTCTAAAACGAGCTAAAGGTTTTAAATGGGGACGAAAAAGTAAAATTAAGTTAGCCAAAACTGCTACTACTAAAGCTGGTGCCAAAGCTTATATTGGCCGTAAACAAAAAAAGAGAGCCAAACGTGCGCTCTGGCAAATTCAGTTAAATGCAGCAGTCCGGCAGCACGGTCTTTCTTATTCCAAATTTATTGACCTACTAAAAAAGAATAAAATCGAATTAGATCGAAAAATTTTAGCAGACATTGCTAATAATAACCCAGAAATATTTAAAAAGATTGTTGATTCTCTGTCAAAATAACTAAATAATTACGCTGCCTCCCTTTCTGTTATCCATTCAGTAATATTAGCCTGAGTAGTATGAGGACACTCTCGGGCTTTTTCTAATATATTGTCTGAAACACCATTTAAATTATTTTTAATAGCCGCTACTGTTTCTATATAAGCTTCCCGGCCTTCATTGGCAGCAATTACTACAGCAGCAAAAGCGGTTCCTCTATCATAACTTGGAATATTTGATAAATCTAAATTTGTTTCAGGCATTCCTTCCACCCTTGGATTAAAATGAGTTATTAATGAAGGAATTGGTTGCCTCTCACCCATTTCTGCTACCGATACAGAATCTAAACCAGCATCAGCTTCATTAGCCCCTTTATCATCTAATCCAAGTACTCCGTCATCTGATCCAGCATCACCTCGCTCTACGCCCCCACCAGTATCAGTTCCAGCATCATCAAAATCTTCCATACCACCAGATGTTTCCATTTCATCCATTAATTCTTCAATTTTAATATTAATATCAGCAGTAGTTGCAACCTCGCCACTTCGAATTTGATCAGCCAAATCATGCAAATTATTCAAATTTACATCAGATTCAGGATATAAATTTCTGACTCCTACCTCAAAATCATTTGCCATAACATCTAACTCATCTGCCATTTTTGTGGCATCGTCTGGGGTAAACTCTGGCTCAATATCAGCAGTAGCAGCTGCATCACCACGCGGCATTGATCCATATACCTCATGTCCTAGCTCTGTAGCTCTGGCTACATGTTCCATTTCTGGTGTTACGCCATAAATATATCCTTTATCTTGCAACTCTCCAAAAGTTCTCATTTCCCATTTATCTCCTACTAACTCGTAACCATTAATAACATCACCTTCACCAAAAGCAAAACTTACTTTTCCTACAGCAGATTCATTAATATGAAGAGCTGATTCTAAATTTCCATCTGCACCCAAGTGTAAAACTGGCGTCTGCTCAGCTGCCCATCTCCAGTCACTGGCGCTAGGGGTTGCTTCACCTTTCCAATTTCTAGCAATAACTTGAGTAATGCCATCACCCTTGTGAACTGCTTCCATTTCGCTTGCTTCATATTCAGCAGCCAATCCAGGTTTATCTGCAAAGACCTCTGTTCCATCACCCACGTCTCCTGCAGCCGCCGCATCTAATCTACCTATAAAATCTTGTCTATCATCAATATTATAATTTAATATATTTTCCTCATGAGAAGCTTTATCCATATCATCAATAATCATTTGAACTAAAACATCCCGGTCAGCCGCATCAATACCACTATATTGTCTTTCAATCATATTTGCTAACACTCCTTGTTTTTGTTCAACATTTAAAGCATATGCCTTACCTAAAGTAGTTTTTAAATTATTATAATGGGAATCAAAAGCAGGTCCTTCTACGGGAGTACCTCCTTCAGGCATAGATTGTTCTGGTTCTAGTTGTTCAACTTCTGGTGCTTGAGTAGTTTGCTCTAATTCATCTATTTGATTTTGAATAGCCTCTCCTACATCACCCAATTCACCAGATTCTACTGCTTTTTCTAGTTCTTCTGGAGAATTAATATCATTTTCACTAAATAATATTTCATCTGCTCCCCAAACTACGGCATAAGCTGCATATCGAAGTAATTTTCCCCCAGCAACTTGTCTTTCATGTGGTTGAAAAGCCTCTGTTGTGCCAGCCTGATATTTTTTACCTTTAAATGCTCTAAAAGTGTCTCTAACGCTCCTTATTATTCCCTTTCCAGTTGCAGCCCTTGCAACATCAGCACCAACAAAAGTTCCAAGCCTTGCCATTCTATAAGCAAAACTTAATCCAAATGACATTGCCAATGTTCTTCCTACAGTATTTGTTATTAACGCTCGCCAACCTTGATATCTAGATTCTTTCATTTTTTCTACATCTGCCATAATTCCATGAATTCGATCCACGGCTTCCGAGACATTTGCCACCCTGACTGCATCAGCATTTCCTTCAATTTCAAATAATCTATCTGTAAATTCCCTTCTCTGTTTTTCAGTTAAATTTGATTTTTTTAATTCTTTTCTTATATCTTTGATAACTGCTTTAACTTCAGTTTTCCCATCTTCTTCACCAAAACCTTCAACATATTTATTTATTTCATTATATGATTTTCGACTTTTTCTAAAATGAACTATAAAATCTGTCATTGTAAATGAAGCTGCTAACATACCAATATTTTTCAATATTTTTCCTTTAAACATTTGTTCAAATCCTTTTCCATATCCATAGCCAACTTCATCTCTATATTCTTCAATATACAAATCAATATCAGAATCTAACTTTTTAAGTCCTAAATCTTTTATTGATTTACTAATTTTATAATCAGCTGTTCTTTCTAATTCCACAACCAAAGGACCCACACTTTTTTCTAATGCATATAAAAATTTTTGAAGATCACCTATTTTTTCTTTTAATCTATCAAAATTATCCTCTCCCCAATCTTCATATTTCCTATCAATAGGATTAATTTCTCCTAGTGTAGCCTTAAGCCTATATAAATCATCTAAACAAGCCGTCCATTTAAGATCAAAATCAACATCCTTTCCCCGAAATCTATTAGCAATACCACCGATTGTATCTATCCAATTCTCTGTATTATTATATAAATCCTGTGCAGGAGCATAATTTTCTTTATACGCTTCATAATTTTCAGCATGTGGACCTGTCAATTCTTCTGGAATAACAACATCTCCGCCCTTTTTGACCTTTTCTGGCTTTTCGTCTTCAAGTGTAGTCTCCGTTCTTAATCTTTCAATTTCAAAACCATAGTGAGTTTTAATTTCTTCAAATCTCTCTTTTGCCTCTCCATGATCATCTGCACTAGGATCCAATTCTCCCTGTAAAAAACTATACTTTCTAACTCTCTCTTCTAAAGCTTGAATTACATTTACGTCTAATCCATTATCTATCGCTCTATCTAATTCAATATCAGCTGCTACCATTTCTCTTATTATAGCTAAATAACTATCTGAAAGACCTAATTCTCTTTGTAATGCCTCTCCATTTTCCGCAAGTCCAGATAAATCTCTGTGAAATCTTCTAATCCCTTTTTGTACCTTAACCAAACGAGTTGTTATATCTTCAACACTTTTAAAATCATCTTCTGTAGAATCTACTACTTTTGTTAAATCATCTGCATTATCAAAAACTTCATTAATATTTTTATCAATTTCTCTTAATATTTCTTCACCATTACTGCCCTCAGCAAAATTTATATTTTGGCTGGCTATAAGTGCTCTTATCTCTGTTAATTGATCATTAGCTTGCCTTACATCATATGCATATCCTTTATAACTTTTTCTTTCTAATTTACCATCAATCACTGATAAATCTGCATCCATTTTCCATAATCTTTGCTGTAGTTGCTCAAAATTCCCTACATTTTTAACTCTAGGGCTGCCTTCCACCTGAATTTTATAATTATCACCATCTTTTATAATTTGAGCGCTTTTTCTTACTCCTTTTTGCTCAAAAGAAAACCTAGCCTCATGTATAGCATCTTCTGGAGGCTTTTCAGCAAATAGTGTTTTATCTCTTGGCTCTCTTGATCTATCTGGACTTGTCATATATATAAAATTAATTTTAAATTTAAAAAATTATAGTTAAATTAATTATTCTCTTTTTCAGCTGTTTTAATATCTGCTCTCAATTTTTCCAGTTCACTAAGTGCTTTATCATCAATCTCTTTTTGCTTTACTTTAGTTTTCTCTAAAACTACGTCAATTTCAGCTTGAATTTTATCTGGATCTGGTTTAGATAATTGCCGAACATATCCTTCTTTCAAAATTTCTTTTAATTTCAATAACTGTTCAATACTTAACGAATCTAGTCCCGCTAAAATTACTTCTTTTTCTTCATCTTTTATATTCAGCCGATGCAAATAAAATGCAATCTCCGCTCCCTCTGCTTTCATGGCCTTTTCAATATCTTCATCAGACATTTTTTTATTTACTTTCATATTATTTTTTTTTCTTAATAATCCCATATATTTTTTTTAATAATTTAATTTCTACGAAGCTTTAGCGAAGTAGAATTATTTTTCTATTTTTGCCCCACCTAATATATTTATAGGAAATTCCTCTTCACTTCCTTCAACATTTCTTACAACAACTAAAATTTCATCCTCATCAAAATCATCCCGCTCTACTCCAATCACATCAAATGTTCTTCCATCTTCTAATACTAGTCTAGCTCCAGCCACATCGTTCCAATTATCCTCATGTTCTAAATATGATTCTATATCCCCAACTCTAATAATTATTTCGGGTAATTCTTCTGATTCTTCAACAGGTTCTTCAACAACTGGTTCTTCATCTGCTTCGCCTTCTGCTATTCGATCTCCCCATTTTGTTGGAGGTAACCATAATTCTGGATAAGACCCCTCTTCTGTACCATCAGATTTTAACATTGGTACTAATGGATAATCTGCTCTTTCTCCACTTTCAAGTTCCATTAATCGATTTTGGATATCATTAATCCGTAATCGTGTTTCGTTTTCTTTTTTTATCACCTTTAATAAAAAGGTGCGATATCGTTCTTCTAAAATCTCTGCTCTAGCCATCCAATCAGTAAAACCTTTAAGATAACTTTTAGCTTTTTTGCGTCCACCCTCAATCACATTTCCGGGAATCTCTTTAATACCAATAAATATTCTACTTCCTAAATCAGCTTCACAGTCTCGGTCCAAATCTTTCTTTAGAATATCTTGAAATTCCTGATCTAAACCATGATCTCTTTTTTCTCGAATTGCTAAAAAAGCATTTTTTAATTTATCTACTCTTCCACTAATTTTCATTAAATCAGCTTGAAATTGTTCTAATTTTTTAACATTTAGAATTAATCGTGTAGTTATGGGCGTCATTTTAATTCTACTTTCAAAATATGCTTTATCCCATTCTCCAATTTTTCCCAAAGGTGAAGTTGGTTGATCAAAATTAGGAGCCTCTGGTGGTTCTACAAATTTTGCTAATTCATTTTTTAAATCTTCTATTTCAGATAATTCGTCAAAATATTCTCCAGTATTATTATAATCATTTTCTACGATAGCTGATAATTGCTCCTCTGTTTTTCCTATTAATTTTGCAATTTCAGAATTTTCTAACCCAGCACCATTCAAATTTGATACTAGACTTGAAAATCTAGCTTGAGTATGTTCTATTAAACCAACAATGTTACCACCATGACGTCTCAGTTCCTCGCCATTTAATGGCTGGTCAAGTCCTCTTCCATATACATCTTTCCTAATACCTTTTAATTCAGTTTCAACTTCATTAAATCCGTCCATTTCTATTTCATACCTGTCTTTTAATCCAGTTACAATCAGATACACATAATCTAGTCGTATTTCTAATAATTTTAAAGCATTTGTATACACTCCTTCTTGTTGTTCAGAGCCCATATCTTCTAATAAAACATCTTCACTTTCTGGAACGCTTTCTCTTCTAGGTCCTTCTTCTGGTATTTTTCTTAAAGCTTCCACTAATTTTTGTAATCGTATTGCTTGCATAGTAGCATCCACATCTTCAGCAGTAGCAGTCTTATCTGCATCTCCCACTGGCACATCACTTAATAATCTTTCAATACCTCCCTTAATTTGCTCTGCATTAGGAACAGCCAGATCTTCATCAGTCCCCACTTCTCTAGAATCTTTTAATGGCGTTCCTATAAGAGTACCTTCAGATATTAATTCTTGCATTTTAGCAGGTGTTACATCTATTTCTTGCCCTGGCTCTAAATTCTTCAATTCAGTATCTGTAAGACCAAATGGATTATCTACATGTGTTGACACCTTATATTTTTCATCAACATCTAACAATTTTATTTTTAATTCACCAGCTTCAACTATAATCTCACAGGCAAACCCTGGCCCAGTAATTTTGTAATCAACATCAATATTTTGATCTTTCATCCAATCTACAAGCTGCTCTATTGTCAATGTAGAATCATCTGCTGCCTCTACTTCTATTAGTTTCTTTTCAACAGCAACCCTTTCTCTTCCAGTTTTAGCAATATCTAATTTACTTTTTATTAATTTAATAATTTCTTTTGGTGGAGTATCAACAGCCAATTTAAAAGTTCCATCATCTTTATAACTTGATCGACTTCCTTTATATCCAAATACTACCTTTACTCCAGAAACATCTAAGTTTCCATCAGCAAAAGCAGACATGAAATTTCTAATCCCTTGTTTTAATTTTTCTAACAACATTCCTCTATATTTCTCTTGAAACCCTACCTCACCCAAACTAAAAGCTACTTGGACCTCACCTAAAACCTCTTCAACCAAAACCCTCCTTGCTTCTCCACTAAATACCACTGCTAAAACTTCACTATTTGTTCTATCATTAATTAATAATCTTTCAGGCTTCAATAAATTACCTTCAATTAATTCTATATTTATTAAAGGAAAATTATCAGGATCAAGTACTTTTATTCCTTCAATTGATTTATTCACGCTTCCTTTAACATTATCTAAATCTGGAGCATCATCCATAAGCTCGGCGTTTAAACCAAACTTACGTAATCCTGTTTTTTCTTTAATCTCTTCTAATATAGCTTCAAGTTCAGCCATATTAGTAGCATTCTCTATTCTTCCAATTATTCCATCTAAATATTCTCCAATTTCCCGCCTTTTACTATCAGTAATCGGCTCTATGGGCAATGATATGCTGTCTACAGGCTTAATTTCAGAAGTCTCTTCATCTACTTTATTAAATCCATCAATAACAACTTCATTATCATCTAAAAATCCTTTTAATTC
>JBDRII010000078.1:0-3509 GCA_043816085.1 Patescibacteria group bacterium
GAAAACCGAGGTAATGGCCAAGAAACAACATCTCTTGAAGTCCAAGCTTTATTATCTCAAGTTAGCCCTAAAATTATGGACGCTCTTTTTGGTGGAAAAGAAGAGTTGGCAAAACGAGGTTTTAATATGGATGTTGCTACCAATGGTACAATTGCATCAGCATATTCTCAATATGCTAATGGAAAAAAATTGAGGCTCCCAAATAGTATTGCAAGGGTCGAGCCTGGATTTTTAATAAATGAAAATGGCGATTCTGTTTTAAATAAAGAAGGTATACCAGATATAATTTTAGCTGCTCAAGTATTAAAAAAATTAGGAGTAAAATATCTTTTAAAAATTGAAAATACAAAATCTGAAAATATACGTTGCGCAGTTCTAGTTGTTCCTTTACTTAAGAAAGTCATAATTGCATCAAATAGAGAGGGCATGGTTTTTGTTATAAATCATTATGACGGTTTTGATGATTGGAAAAATTTTGCTTATCGCAGTAAAAATGATTTAAAAATATTGCAACAATCTGCAAATCAATCCCACCAAATTGTTGATACTGTTAGAGCATTGTATCCCGTGGACCGAAAAACAGAAATGTGTGAACATCTGCAAAAAGATAATCCAGAGGTTGGTGAAAGCATTGATGAGATTATTGCCAGGCATGGAAAAGAAGCTGCACCAGAGGGGTATCATACTAAAGAGGAGATAGATCATATAATAGGCGCAAGGCATGAAAAAGTTACTAGGACTTTAAAACAAATCGCAAAAAAAAGAGGGTTAGAAAGTGCTAATTTACTTAGGCATTTTTATTTAAATTCTCAAAATGAAATTATGCCATATTATCCACCTGATGTTTTAGATGAATTAAGAGAGTTAATACCAGAAAGAGAATGGCCTGAAATGGGTCCAGAATGGATAAGTGTATATAATATAACTACAGAATTACGAGATGAGGGTATGATAATTTATGAAGCTTCAGTGGGTAGAGCTGTTAAAAGACACACAGAAGCAATATTAGAAGAATTAGGAGAGGCTGAAGAGCCCTGGGTTCAGCAAGTTCCTGGAAGAAATCCTACATTTAATCCAACATATTGTAAAAGAGAATTTGCAGATTTACTAAAAGCAAGAATTCGAGCCGAAAGATCAAAAGATAAAGAGGCTAGGAAAAATGAATATACTACAGTAGATATTAGTAATGAATTAGACAAAATGGGAATAAATTGCCATAAAGGCACTGTTCAAAAAATGGCTCAAGAAATTGTTGCAGAATTTTCAGATGACCCTGATTATTATATAGAAGAAAGAATTAAAGGAAAATCGCCTCGGGCTCTTCCTTATTGTTCTCAAAAAGTTCGAGATGAAATAATAAGAAGAAAAAGAGAAGAATTTTCTCAATACGAAAAATTACCACCCTCAGGATGGATAGATCATGTTCAGCTTATCGAACTTTTTTTATCAAAAGGTGTCTTAAATAAAGACGATGAAGATTTCGATTTTAAAAAACAAAAAGTCTCAAACACAGCAGGGGAAATGTTAAGGCAAGGTAAAGTAAAGTTAGTTAATAAATTTTATCCAGATGGAAAATTAAAAAGGTTTGTGTCCCCAGCTGGTGTTCAAATAATTAGAGAAAAAATAATATAAATAAAAAATTATTTAATAATTGGAGAGAAAAATTTATGAACAAAAACACAAAACTTATTTTAATCATTGTCGGAGCAATAATTATCACTGTATTATTTATACTGGGATATTTATTTGTTTTTGATAAAGATGAAAGTAATACTAACAATCAAAATAATAATCAAGAAAATAATTCAGAATCAATTATTGAACATGATTACGTGTTTAAAAATGATAATATCACAGCTAGTATTGATTTTGAAGGAAAAGTAGGAGCATTAGAAATAGAAAACAATGAAGAAGAAGTTATTGAAGAGCTGTCTGTATATACATATAAAGACGAAGAAAAAGTTTACTTAGATATGGTAGAAGGAACAGACACGGGTATACCAAGTAGGGCTCATTATGAGGCTACAATACCTGAAGATACAGAGTTAACTGATTCTAGCTATATTGGTCTAGAAATAGCTGGTGAAGAAAGAGGCGGTTTTTATGCAGCCTCAAGCTTATCAACATTACCTGATGCATTAAATCCAGCTATGACAAATTTTCCTGACAATCCATCGACCATCAGACCAACTTCAGGTACATGGAATTTCGAATTAACAGGTAACACTGACGATCTATCAGGATCAAATTGTCCAAGTGGTTTTGCAGGCTTTGGAAGCTCAGGGGAGGCTACATTAGATGTAGATTCTACTGGATTATTTAGTACTTTAAATATTGATTCTCAAAGTATATTTTTTCATCGCCCTAGTGCGAATGCTACTGATTATCAAAGTGGAGAATTTACATTCCCCATTCTAATTGATGAGGATACTTATATAGATGGTAGGGTTAGCTTTACTTATAATGCAGTTGATCAAGAAATTATTGAAGGTGAAATCCACATGGACACTATGCAAGGTTGCACAGCGGATTATCCATTTCAAATGGAGCTTATTATCCCGAGTGAAAACCCACCTTTTGTACCTCATCAAGGAAACTGGACTCTGACTTTTACGGGAGCCATGGTGTGTGGTGATGCACCAATAAACACTGGCTTTACTCCAGCCCTACTCAGCAATGCCGGAATAATGAATGTAACAGGTGGGGGGCCGTCTCCAATGTGGTTAAATTTTTCAGCTGGTGTTGGATCTTTTGGTTTAACTCAAAGCTATGGTACAAATTTTTACAATTCTTTCTCCAATATATTTTTAGGTACAGCAATTGAGGCTGATGGTCCAACTAATTATATGGGCACGTATCAAGCTACTGCAATATCAGACAGTATGATTATTGGTGTAATTTATGTTACCTGCATAGGAGAACACAATGGAACACAGGCCATACCATTTATTATGAATAATATTTAAATTAATGAAATCCGTAGAAAAAAATATAAAAAAAATTTGTTGGTTCGGTTTTTTTTCTGGACTTCATTTTATGGGTGCCGTGCTAATTCCTTTTTGGACAGACTGGGGGGGATTAAACTACACCCATATCATGGTTTTGCAGGCTGTATTTTTGTTTAGTGCTTTTATATTTGAAATTCCTACGGGTGTAGTTGCCGACAGGTTTGGCCGTAAGCAATCACTAATCTGGGCTACTGTTACTCTTATTATAGGAATCTTTATATATGTTAGTTATCCAAGTTTTTGGATATTTGTCTTAGCTGAATGTTTTTGGGGACTAAGCATGGCTTTATTTTCCGGGGCAGGCGAAGCTTTTTTATATGATACTTTAAAACAAATTAAACGAGAAAAAGAATCAAAAAAATATTTTGCTCGCACTCAAAATTATTTTCTTTTTGGCTTAATGATAGCCGCTCCCATTGGCAGCTTAATTTATTATTATACAGGAGATCTTAGAATGCCCATGCTTTTCATGCTAATTCCAGAAATCATTGCTCTTATCAT
>JBDRII010000079.1:0-9055 GCA_043816085.1 Patescibacteria group bacterium
ATAGCTTCATGAGCTTCTTGGGCGCCCTTGGCTTTTCCTTTATAATGTTTAGTTTCGCTGTATTCTTTGCCAAATTTGTCATTAATATAGGTGTTAGCTTCAGTTAAAAATTGGCTGGCTAAATTTACAGAATCAGTTCTCATGTAGGTAATATTACCAGTTTCGTATAGTCTTTGAGCAAACATCATTGTTTGTTTAGCAGAAAAGCCTAATTTATTATTAGCAGCTTGTTGTATGGTAGAGGTGATAAATGGAGGTAGGGTTTTTCTTTTTTTCTCGGTTTTTTTAAGATCAGATATTTTAAAATTTGATTTTTCTAAATCTTTTACAATTTGGTCAGTTTGTTTTTTATTTTTTAAATCAAGTTTTTTTAGAATTTGGCCGTCTTGTTTATTTAATTTGGCTATAAATTTTTCAGCTTGACCTTTTTTTATAAAATCTCCTTCTACTGTCCAGTACTCTTCTTTTTTAAAAGCTAGTCTTTCCCGTTCTCTTTCGGCAATTAATCGAACACAAACAGATTGGACTCTGCCGGCTGAAAGACCTTTGTAGATTTTTTTCCAGAGTAGTGGGGAAAGTTCGTATCCAACTAGCCGATCTAATATCCTTCTGGCTTGTTGAGCATTTACTAGGTTCATGTCAATTGGTCGGGGATTTTCTAGGGCTGTATTTATTGCAGATTTAGTAATTTCATGGAATACTATTCTTTTGGTATCTTTTACAGGAATGTCTAGAATGTGGGCTAAATGCCAGGAAATAGCTTCTCCTTCACGGTCTTCATCAGTTGCGAACAATACCTTATCAGTATTTTTTGCTAATTTTTTTAATTCATTAACTCTTTTTCTGGCTTTGGTAGGAATAACATATGTGGGTTCGAAATTTTTTTCAGTATCTATACCCATTTTACTTTTAGGTAAATCTCGGACATGACCAAAAGAAGATTCGATTTTATATTCGGATCCTAAAAATTTGGTGATGGTTTTGGCCTTGGTAGGGGATTCGACGATTACTAAGGTTTTAGACATTTTTTATATATTTATTGTTTCCTAAATTTGTAATTATTTCATCTAACTCCATTTGAGTAAGAAGTGAAACTACAATACCAGGGTTTAGTCTAGTGTTTTGAATAATTTTGTCAATGTGTAATGGATTGTCAGACAAAATATTTATAATCTTTTCTTCTGTTAATGTCAAATTTCGGGAAAGTTTTTCTGGTTTTTCTTTCACAGATAAATCTAAGTGTAATTCATCTATTATTTCTTGTCCAGAAGTTATGGCAGTGGCTCCTTTTTTTAGCAAGTAATGGGTACCGTCAGAATTTTTGTTAAAAATAGAGCCAGGGACTATAAATACTTCTCGGTTTTGTTCTAAAGCCTTAAAAGCAGTAATCAGGGCGCCAGACCTTTCTCTAGCTTCTATTACTAATGTTCCCAGTGATAATCCAGAAATAATTCGGTTTCTCATGGGGAAAAAGGCTCTTTGGGCTTTCATATTAGGAGGATATTCAGAAATTACTAAGCTGTTATTTTCAATAAGATTTTGGGCTAGCTTTCGGTTTTCATATGGGAAAATAACGTGATTATTAATACCAGACCCTAAAACTGCAATAGTATGGTTGGCATTTTTATGAGCCATGGTATCAACTCCTAATGCTAAACCGCTAATTATAGTGAGTCCAGCGCTAGCTAATTGTTTTACAATTAGATTTGAAGCCCGGATGCCATATTCTGATATTTTTCGAGACCCTACTACGGCAATAGAAATAGAATTCAAAAGATCAATATTACCTTGATAATATAAAATAGCAGGGGGATTATATATTTCTTTTAGTTGCTGTGGATAATTTTTATTTTTGATTGTAATAACTCCAATATTGGAAGTTAGAATTTTTTCCCATTCTTGGTCTGGATTAATAGTTTCACGATTTTTTAAAATACGAGAAATTATTCGTGGTTCTATTTTGGCTTTTTGTAGATCAGAATAATTTGCTTGCCAAGCATGTTTTAAATCTGGAAAATAATCAATTATCCTTTCCAGCCTTTTGGGGCCCAATTCTGGAATTAAATTTAAGGCGTGTAAATATTTAGACATAAAAATCCCATGGTTTTACCCAGGGGATGTTGAACAAGCTTAATTTATCATGTTTTTGCATTTTTTGCAAATATAGTATAAGATTTTAGATATATGAAACCAAAATATTTACTAATTATCATTGTTTTATTAATAGTAGCCTTAGTAATAGGCGCTGTAGCTATATATTTATGGGAGCCAGTGAAAACTAAGCTGCCATTTTTAGGAGACCAAGCCTATAATTTAACTTTTGTAACAGAAGATGAATTGAATATTGCCGCCACATATTATCCTTCAACTGGCACAATTTCTGACCAGGGAGTGGTTTTGGTGCATAGTTTGGAAAGTGACCGAAGCGAATGGGTTGACCTGGCTCAAGACTTACAAAATTCTGGTTTTGAAGTTATTACTTTGGACTTAAGAGGACATGGTTTATCTGATGGCAAATTAAAAAAGTTTCAAAAAGGAGATTTTAATAAAATGGAATATGATGTGCGGGAAGCCTTTGAATATTTAGAAGATATTAATTCAGAAATTAAAATTTCAGTAATTGGATCTAGCTTGGGTGCAAATGTGGGTTTAAAAACAGCAGCCCAAGATAATCGGGTTCAGTCTTTAGTTTTGCTTTCCCCAGCTATAGAATATAAGGAAGTAAAAGTTGATAAAAAAATCCAACAATATATTAATCCTTTGTTAATAGTATCTAGTAAAAATGATAAGGAGTCTTTTCAAGATTCAGGTCAATTATTTGAAAATTCAAAATCTGAGCAAAAAGAATTCTGGGAATTAGAAAAGGCTGGACATGGTTCTAAAATGTTGGAAAGAGAAGAAGGACTACAAGAGCGAATAATTGAATGGCTAACTATTCCTGTTCTGTAGTAGTGCTTACACTAATCATAGTTTTATTTTCACTTTCACTATGAGATAGAGTGACAATTAATGTTCGGTTATCTCGATCAGCTGAATAAAGAGTGGTTTCTTGACCATCGCTAGTGTAAGTTGAAGAGTCATATACTTCCCAGCCATTGCTTTCAATTTCAGCATCATAATATGCTTTGATTTCAGTATAGTCATCTGTGCTTTCAAAATCTATCCAATATGTTTCATCTCCGCTAGAAAAAGAAGTCCAAACAACTTCGGCATTTGCATATACGGGTACATCTGATGGAAAATCATCTGGAATTTCAGTTCCGCCAATTGACACAGAACCTTCTTCGGAATTAATAGAGATAGTACCATCGTTAAAGTCAGCATCTAATTCTGAGTTGGTCATAGTTTCTATGGCTTCTTCTGCTACTTTTTCACCAGCTTTGTCCATTAATGAATCAGTTAAAGAACATCCAGATAAAACAAAAACTGCACATAAAAACACAGCAAATAATAAATAGGATTTTTTCATAGTTTTTTTGTTAGTTATTATTAATACTGTTATTTTACAGTATTTTGATAAAAATTAAAAGAAGGTTATAATAAGTATATTATTAACAATAAAATTATGGCGAAAATATTAATGGTAGTGGCAAATAATGGGTTTAGGGATGAAGAAGCTTTAGACCCAAAAAAGATTTTAGAAGAAGCAGGACATGAGGTAGTAATATCTGCATTAAGTTCGGGAAAGGCAGAAGGAGTTGAAGGTGCTGTTTTGGATGTCCAAGTTGTGGTAGATGACATAAATGTAGATGATTATGATGCTGTGGCGTTTATTGGTGGAGCTGATATGGTTAGTAAAGTTAATAATCCATCTCACACTGGCTTAGCAAAGAAGTTTTTTGAAGCAGGTAAGTTAACTACAGCAATTTGTGTGGCACCGGCAATTTTGGCTAATGCCGGGATTATTGAAGGGAAGAACGTGACATCCTGGGCTGGGGTGGAAGATGATTTGAAAGATGCAGGTGGCAATTTTATAGGTGGCCCGGTGGTGCGTGATGAATTATTGATCACTGCTACTGGCCCCAGCGCAGCTGCCGAATTTGGGGAGACTATATTAAAGGCTTTAGCATGAAGAAACACAAAGTAATAATTGATACAAATTTATTAAATGCTGGTAATTTTAATCCAGGTTCATCTTCTTATAAAATATTAGAACAAGTAGTAAAAGGTAAGTTGTCTCATGTGTGGATCGAAGACATTAAAAAGGAACATAAATATATTTTAAGTAAAATTTCAAAAAAACAAGGCTATTTAGATTTTATTTCCTCTATTTATGATAGTAAATATGAAATTAAGAACGTTTCTAAAGTAAAATTGTCAGAAGACCCTGATGATGATAAATATTTGGGATGTGCAAAAAAAGCTAATGCTGATTATATTATATTTTCGGATGACCATTTGTTAAGTATTAAAAAATATGGTAAAACTCAAATTTTTAGCCCAACTACCTTTCTAAAAAGGGTGAATAATAAGAGCAAGAGCGTTAAATATCGGGTGTCTAGTGATTTTCATGGAGGAAAGAGGAAACATCCAGGAAGATTAGTATAAAAATATGAATTTTATGGAAGGAACAGGTAAACCAAGGTCAAGAGGAGACAATCGTCGATTTTTTTATGAAGAATTAGTTGCTGATGATCAAGCTCGGGCTGAGGTAGAAAAAAGAAGAATTGTGAGTAGAGTTGAAGTTATTGATGCCCAAGAAAAAGCTTTGACTGGTAGGAAGCCAGAACAATATGTAGAAGAATCTGGTATTAAATATAGTGAATTATTTCCTAAAGGGGGAAAGATATTAAATATAGGAGACCCATGGCAAACATTAGATATTGAGGGGGCTACTAATGTTGATTATGAGGGTGGTGATGAAGCAGAATTTGTATATGATGAAGAGAAGTTCATTGCTTCTGTTCCTGGATTAATTGAATCATTGAGAGATTCACTTCGACACTCTGATCATGAGGAAGAAATTTTATCAGAGTTATTTAAATTTGATTTTGAACATATTCACGAAGAACAATATGAGAATTTAGCACAAACATTCTCTCGGATTAAAGAAATGATAGCTGGATATAGATCAATTTCTGAGAATGATGAGCTTGAATCAATGTATAAAAATACATGGTATACAGCTATTAAATTAGCTAGAGGATTTTCCGATATTCATTTAATGAAGACTAAAATTCAGCCAGTCCTTGATAGAGAAATGCTAAGAAGAAAAGGTTTGAGCGAGGGTGAAAGAGAAGAAATAATTGCTAAGATGATAACTAGATATAGATTTTCTAAAAGATATAAAAATGCAGATTTAGTTAAGGGTGCATTTCCAGACATGCCATTTCCAGATCATGAATTTGATCGATTTATTGCATCATGGTCAATATCTACTCATATGTTTCCGGGAATGGAGAAAAGCGAATTTAATATTTATTGGGATGAAATTGATAGGTTATTAAAAAGGGATGGAGTTGCCTATATTTGGCCGATATATAGAGGTGGTGAGAGAGAACTAGTTGAAAGTTTTTTTGATTATAAAGAACAAGGAGGGGATGTCGCTGTAGTTACCTATCAATATGATGGTGATGAGATTAGTGACTATTGTATCAGTTGGGTTGGTGATCAATATTTTAATAATGAGATTTCAGAAGCGGAATTACTAATTGTATTTCCAAAAGGCGCATCTACTCAGGTAAAAAATAATATAGAAGAACATATTAATATTAAAAAAGCTGTATGATATTTATATACACGACTTGTAAAAATGAAAAAGAAGCTCAAAAAATTGTTAAAGCTTTATTAAATAAAAAATTAGTGGTATGTGCTAATTGGTGGCCTAGCAATGCTTGTTATGAATGGAAAGGGAAGATTTGTAGTGAAAAAGAAATTATTTTAATTTTAAAAACTAAAAATCAAAATTATTCTAAAATCAAAACAGAAATTAAAAAGTTGCACTCGTATGATACGCCAATTATTGCTAAGATAAAGATTGAAGACGTTAATAAAGATTATTTAAAATGGTTGGAAAATACATTGCCAAAAGGCACTACTTAAAATATAAAGAGCAAGCTCGGTTTTTAATAGAGGAAAGATTAAATTATTTTAATCAGTTTTATAATCATGAATTTTGTCGGGTAAGTATACGGAATCAGAAAACTAGGTGGGGGAGTTGTTCTAGTAAAGGAAATTTGAATTTTAATTATAGAATTTTATTTTTACCACGCGACACAGCTGACTATATTATTGTGCATGAGCTGTGCCATTTAAAAGAAATGAATCACTCTAAAAATTTTTGGATTTTAGTTTCTCAAACTTTTCCAAATTATAAATATATTAGGAAGAATTTGAGGGGCCTTTCATTTCCTTTACAGCCTGGTTTAAAAGTCTTAAATAAAGATTAAGTCCCACTGCTTCGGCATGGCCGTGTTGGTTTTTACCAAGAATAGCGCCGACGCCGCGGTGTTCCAGGTCTTTCATGGCTAGTTCAAAGCCTGAGCCCAATTTTGAGGCTTCTTTTAATGCTTTTAATCTTTTACGTGCATCTTCTGTTAATGTTTTGCTATCATACAGAAAATAGGCGTAGGCTTTTTGATATGATCGGCCAATACGTCCCCGGATTTGGTAAAGTTGGGCCAGGCCAAAGTTAGGAGCGTTTTCTACTATTAAAGTGTTGGCTCTAGGAATATCTAAGCCGTTTTCTATAATTGTAGAGCAGACTAATATATCTATTTGGCCGGTATCAAACTCATGCATGATTTTTGATAAATCTTTAGGAGCTAATTGACCGTGGGCAATTCCTACTTTAGATTTTGGAAATAGTTTTTGTAATCGTTTTTTGGCGAAGCTAATAGTTTCTACTTTATTATGTAAAAAATATACTTGGCCTTTTCTATTTAGTTCTAAACTAATAGCGTTTTTTATAGTCTCGTTATTATCTTGGCTGATATTAGTAGAGATGCTCATGCGGCCAGGTGGAGGGGTTCTTATTGAGGAAATGTTTCTAAGACCTGATAAGGCTAAATTTAGAGTTCGGGGAATGGGCGTTGCGGTGAGGGTTAGGATGTGGGCGGAAGAACGAAGTTTTTTAAGTTTTTCTTTATGCTTTACGCCAAACCTTTGTTCTTCATCAATTATAATTAAACCTAGTTTATTAAAGGCAATGTCTTTTGATAATAATCTGTGTGTTCCGATTATTATATCTATATCACCTAATTTTATTTTTTCCACAATATCTTTTTGCTGTTTTGAGGTTTTAAACCTAGATAGTAATTCAATGTTAACCCCTAATTTATTTAAACGTTTATAAAAAGTATCAAAATGTTGTTGAGCAAGAATAGTGGTGGGGCATAGTATTGCTACTTGGTATCCGTTTAAAACAGCTCGGTAAGCTGCCCGGATAGCTACTTCAGTTTTGCCAAAGCCTACATCGCCGCAAATCAACCTGTCAGTTGGTTTTTGTTTTTGAAAGTCTTTGTAGATTTCTTCAACACATCTTTTTTGGTCAGCTGTTAATTCATATTCAAATGAGTCAGTTAATTCTTGCTCCTCGTCATATTTATGAAATTTAGGTGCTTCAGCCATTTCCCGAGATGCATATATTTCTAATAATTCTTTTGCGTTAATTTGAGCTTTTTTCTTTATCTTGTTAACTACATCCAGCCACGAGCTTTCAGAAAGTCTATGTAATTTTGGTTCTTCTGCTCCAATATACTTATCTATTCGTTCAGCTTTTTCCCAGGGCACATATAGTTTGTCATTTTTAGCATATTCTAATACAAAGAATTTTTTTCCATCCATTAAAGTTGGCCCACTGTAAAGGGCAATGCCATGATCAATATGCACTACATAGTCTCCGGGCGTTAGGTTAGCTATGAAGTCTTCATCTAATTCTGTTTTTTCTTCAGATATAGGCGAGCCGAAAATATTTTCATCTGTTAAAAATATTAAATTTTCAGATTCTAAAATAAAGCTTTCTATTTTTATATTTTCTTCTGGCTCATCTAAATATTTGGCTTGTGAGATTATTTTTCGGAGTTTAGGGGAGTCTTTGGTTAAGACAGATATTTTTAAATAACTATTTAAGTCGTTTTGTAATTCTTTAAAACGGAGATTATAAAATTTAGGAGAAGTAAATTCTAATCTTAAATCTTTTTCTTCAATAATTTTAGCTTTGTCAGATATTTTATCTGGTTTTATTTCTAAATGAGTTAAGTTTTTTATTTTTTTACCTGCCTGCCGGCAAGGCAGGTTATTGGCCAAATTAAAGCTATAAATTTTGGCTATATTATTATTGTTAAATTCTATTCTAATTGGATTATTAAATTCATGTAAATTAATGTCTAATATATCTCCTCTTAGAGAAAGGGTTTTTTCTAGATTAGCTGTTTTGTTTCTAATAAAGTCTAGATTTTTTAATTTGTCTAATGTTTCTTGAATTTGGATTTCCTGATTAATATTCAGAGAAAAAGCAAGTTTCTTGAATTCTGCTTCAGAAATTTTGTTGGTTTTTAAAAATTCTGGTGAAATGATTTTTTGAATAGGGAAATTTTGGTTCCAAAAAAGGCAGATTTTTTTTAAAAGTTCTGCCTCACGTTGATCTCTGGCTAAATATAAAGAATCCTCTTTTATGAAAAGTAGGGGGGTAGTGCTTAATTCATACCCAATTTCTGTGGGATTTCTCCAAATAGACACCTAAAAAACATACCAAAAATAGGAAAAATTGTCTATATTGGGTATAAAACCCTTGACAAAAAGGGAACTTTTGATAATATGGTCTATCAGCTATAAAGCTCTCAAGCGGAATTTTTCTGGTTGACCCTCCTTGGCCAGTTATTAAATTCTCGCTTGAGAGTTTTGCAGCTGATGTAATTACTTAAAAGTACCTGATAATCCATTTGTATGAGTTTGTATAGAATTACGACTCCTCCTAAGTCATTCTATACTTTTCAAGTGAAACTAGTTTTCCACTTATACAAATGGGCTAATAGGTACTTTTTTAATCGCGAAATCGTGAAATTATAAAGGACGCGAAATTTTATTCTAAATTATGAATTTCTTTAATAGCTTG
>JBDRII010000080.1:0-2412 GCA_043816085.1 Patescibacteria group bacterium
CTGGCTGGATATACTAGCTATTATTCACCCAAAGCAGTTGTATATCATGTACATTCTGCTACTGGGGTTTCTCATTCCCCTTTTAAGGCATATCACATACAGAGAAATAGATTATTTAATATATTAAAAAACTTCCCGTTCCCCACTCTATTATTATCTTTTTTATTTATTACCCCTTTTAGATATTTGCATTTACTAAATAGTGCCTTTGTAAGAAAAAAAGGACCATCTAAAAAAGCTTTGGATAAAACAAGCTCAGGAACTTTGTTTAAAATTGTATTTAAGGCTTGGTTTGATTTCTTTAAAATGATTCCTAGAATGCTAAAAAAGAGAACCAGGATTAATAGGATTAAGAAGATTAGCAAGATTGACAATGAGGAAATTAAAAAATGGTTCAAAGAATATGAAGCAGATTTAGAAACTATGATATATAAATAAATGATAAGAAGAATTTTAGGAAATACAATTTGGATAAGTCTTAGCCAAGGAATTGGAAAACTGGCGGCTTTTATATTACTTATTTTTATTGCTAGATATCTTGGCGATGAAATGTACGGAAAGTTCTCTTTTGCTATGTCTCTTGTTGGTATTTTAGTAGTAGTAGCTGATTTTGGTATGGGAGTCCTTCTTATTAGAGAGGTTGCCAGAAAAAAGGAACTAACCAAAAAATATTTAGAAAATATTTTAGTTTTAAAAATGTTTTTTTCAGTCATTGCTTATGGATTAATTTATCTATGTTTAATAATTTTACAAAAAGATGAAATTACAGTTCAACTAACAATACTTGCAGGAATATTTATTGTGATTAATAGTTTTGAATTATTATTTTATACGGTTTTTAGGGCGTGGGAAAAAATGAAGTTTGAGGCAATTACAAAAATTATATATGACTTTTCCTTACTTGGCATTGGAATGCTTTTTATCTGGAAAGGATTTAGCGCCCAAATGTTAATGACCTCATACATAATCGCTACATGTATTTCATTTATAATAAGTTTTACTTTCATTCGAAAATATTTTACAAAATTTAAACTTGAATTTGATTTTTCATTTTCTAAAAAAATATTAAAACAAAGCTGGCCCTTTGCCCTGTCTTCAATTTTTATAATTCTATATTTTAAAATTGACACAGTTATGCTGTCTTCCATGCGCTCTGATCAAGAGGTTGGCTGGTATAATGCTGCTTATAATTTGGTATTTGCTTTATTTATGATACCAACTGTTTTTGATATAATATTTTATCCAATTTTATCTAAAGCATTTAGCAATAAATCTGAATTTAAATATGTATGTAAAAAACTTTTTACATATGCAATTTGTATTGCTATTCCAGCTGGTTTATTAGTTTTTTTCTTAAGAGAACCACTTGTAAATATTATTTATGCAGATAAGTATCCTCTAGCTATTCCGATCTTAGGAATTCTAGTTTGGTCATTTATAATAAATTTTATAAATAGATTTCATTTTATTATTAATTCAGCCAATTTACAGATTCTAATAACTAAACAAATGGCTCTGGGTGTACTTCTCAATATTGGTCTAAACTTCTTCCTAATCCCCAAATATGGAACAATTGGAGCTGCTTGGGCTACTGTAGCCGCAGAAATACTAGGAATCTTGGTACTTAGTTATTATGCTTTAATAAAATACCGAAAAAAGATTTTTTATGACCCAGCCTAAGATTGGAATATTAATATTAAATTGGAATGGTTTAAATGATACTGTTAACTGCTTAGCATCTTTAAAAAACCAAAATTACTCTAATTATAAAATTTTAGTAGTAGACAATGGTTCAGACCAACCTGAACATGAAATTTTAAAACAAAAATTCGGAGATTTTGTTGAAGTTATTAGAAATGAAAAAAATTTAGGATATGCTGGCGGAAATAATGTTGGCATTAATGAATTATTAAAAGATGACTCGATTAAATATATTTGGATATTAAATAATGATACTATTATTAATCCAGATTGTTTAAATGAACTGATTCAAAATATGAATGATGAAAAAACTGGAATAGCAGGTCCGTCAATTTATCATTTAGATAATACTATTCAAAGTTTAGGCGGAAAAATTAATTTATATACAGGAAAATTTACTGATATTAAAGAGGGACCACAGAATCCATTTGAAGTTGACTATATTATTGGTTGTTCAATATTAATTAAAACAAATTTATTAAAAAAGCTTAAAGGATTTAACCAGAAATATTTTTCTTATACAGAAGATGTGGAATTATGTATTAGAGCCAAAAAATTAGGTTTTAAAATATTATCTGTTCCAAAAGCAAAAATCCAGCATAAAGAATATGCTAGTTCAAAAAAATCTAGCAAAATTGATTATTATTTAACTCGAAATAAACTGTGGCTAATTAAAGAGCATGCAAATTTATTTCAAAAGTTTATATTTAG
>JBDRII010000081.1:0-3791 GCA_043816085.1 Patescibacteria group bacterium
CTAAGTCATTCTATACTTTTCAAGTGAAACTAGTTTTCCACTTATACAAATGGGCTAATAGGTACTTTTTTAATCGCGAAATCGTGAAATTATAAAGGACGCGAAATTTTATTCTAAATTATGAATTTCTTTAATAGCTTGTTCAATAATATTATCAAGTTCTTTTTTTTGTTTACGCGAAAAAGGTTTTAATACATATTTAGAGGTGTCTTTAATTGGTTTGTCTGGATTTTGTATACCAATTTTTATTCTAGAAAAATTTTCTGTACCTAGATATTCAATTATTGATTTAATTCCGTTGTGACCTCCTGATGAACCTTTATCTCTAGTTCGGATTTTTCCAAAGATCATGTCTTTATCATCGTGAATTATCGTAATGTTTTCTGGAGTTATTTTATAAAAGTTAGAAATTTTTTGGATTGCTCGGCCAGATTCGTTCATATAGGTTTGAGGTTTGGCATAAATTGTATCGTCTTCTTTTACTATTTCTGCTTCTAATTTTTTATCTAATTTAAAATCTGGTAGCCCGAGTCCCCTGACGAGGGCATTAATAGTCATGAAGCCGATATTATGTCTGGTTTTTTCGAATTTTGATCCTGGGTTACCCAACCCTATAATTAGTTTCATATTTTTATATCTACTCTTCTATTCTTATTTTTATGGTTGTGCCTAAAAAGTCGTATTTTTCTCTAAGATGTTTTTCTATTAATTTAGGAATAGCTGGAGAAACGTTTTTTGGTTTAGGCGTTTTTAATCTAAAAGTTGGAGGAGACGTACCTATTTGAGTAAGACTTTTTAATATTAGCATTTTTTTGTGCTGGCCATAAGTAATGGTTTGTCTTTGCTTTGGTTTGTATCTAATTATTACTAAGGTTAATAAATCATCTAATTCTGTTTGGGGAATTTCTAAATCTTGATTAGTTTTCACTTCTAAAGCTAAATCTAATATTTTTCTAACCCTTTGTTTTTCCAGGGCAGAAATAAATATCATTGGGGCCCAAGCTAGAAAGGGGAGGTGGACATGGAAATATTTGGTAAATTCATTTATGGTAGACTCAGTTTTTTCATCGATTAAGTCCCATTTATTTATTACAATGATTAGACCCTTGGAATGGTCTACTGCAAGCTGAGAAATTCGCTTGTCTTGGTCTGATACTTTTTTTTGGGCTTCTAAAACCAGCAAAACTACATCAGCGTCCTTTAAAGTGTTTAAAGAAGCTTGAACAGATTGTTTTTCAATTTGAGAGAGTAATTTGTCTTTCCATTTTCCGACTTTTGCTTTTTTTCTTATTCCAGCAGTGTCGATTAATAAAAAATCTTTATCTTTATATTTAAATTCTATATCATTAATATCGCGAGTGGTATGAGCCACTTCGGATGTTACAACTTTTTCTTCACCCAAGATGGCATTTAACAGGGAGGACTTTCCAACATTTGGTTTTCCTACTATAGCAAGTTTTAAAAAGTCTGTTTCAGGTTTTGTTTTAGTGGAGGTTTTAGGAAGAAGGGAGGTTAATACATCTAATAGATCACCAGTGCCTGATCCATTTTTTCCAGAAAATTCAATTTTATTTTTTACGCCCAACCGGTCAAAATCCGGATCTATTTTTTTTCTTAATTGTTGATTATCTATTTTATTTATGCCTAAAACAATTTTTTTATGATCTCTTACTAATTTTTTTAGGATTTGTTTTTCTTGGGGAAGCAGGCCTTGTTGGCCGTCTACTATAAATAAAATAAGATCAGCTTTTTTTACAGTGATTTCAATTTGTTTTTTAATATTATTTTCCAGGTCTTTAACATCAAAAATATCAAAACCGCCGGTGTCTATAAGCTCAAATTTTTTTCCAGCCCAGGCAATTTCTGCATAATTAAGATCTCTGGTTGTGCCAGCCAAAGAAGAAGTAATGGCTTTGTGTGATTCTGAAAGTTTATTAAAAAGAGTAGACTTACCCACGTTTGTTCGTCCGCAAATTGCTACAATTGGTTTATTTTTTTTCATATAATTAAGAGGATTCGAGTTGATCAGCTCCTAGGATAATTAAAAAGTCTGGTAAAGCTTCATCTGTGTTGATGTTTTCATCTGTGGCGTAAAATTCATTAATATCCATTTTCATGATAACAGGAGCATTGGTTTCAGCTCGCAGGAGATCTAGGGTTAAGGTTTTTTCTCCATTGGTAAAATCATAAATAGTAGTAACTTCTTTATCTTGATCTAGGGCGTTTCCTACTTTTAATATATCAATGTTTATAGCTTCTAATTTTTCAGCCATTTCTGCGGCTAAGCCCTCTTTGCGGGTGCCATTTTGAACTTCGATATTAGCAAACTCTTTTGAAACTTCGCCGTAGTCAAAAATGTTTTTGGCCATAGTATGAATTTCAGAAAAATTATATTCACCAGCATTGGGGATCAAAACATAAGCTCCGGTTTGTTTGTATAATTTAGAATATAGAAGTCCACCAGGGGTGTTATCTATAACTTTATTTGCAATTTGGTCTTTTTGTATTATTTGGGCTAGTTCAGCAAATTTTATGATTTCCCAGATTTCCATATTAGTAGTTAAGTGTTCTGAGATACTGTCTAATATATTTAAAGATTTTTTGGGGTTGGCTAGGGTTTGGGGAGTAAGGAATTTTTCTTTAGAAGCTTCTAATATTTTTTGCTGCCTTTTAGCCCTCGCAAAATCAGAACCCTCACCATTATTACCGTGGCGGGAGCGGGCATATTGCAGAGCAGTTTCACCGTCCATTATTTGGGTGCCTTCAAGAAAGGAAATAGTTTGATAACCATAATTGTAATCTGGATATTCATAATCTGTGAAACCGTTTTCTACATCTATTTCCAGCCCGCCTAAATCGTCTATTACTTTTCTAAATCCCTCGAAATCTAAAATAATAAAATATTGCATGTCTAGGCCAGTGATCTCTTCCATTTTTTCCATAACTAGATCAGCTCCGCCTAAATTATATAATTGATTAATCTTCCTTCCTTCCCAATAATTAGGATTTTCGTCATCATAAACTTTTACTACTAGGTCGCGGGGGAGTGATAACATGGCAGCTTCATTGGTAGAAGGTTTGATGGTCATTACCATATTTGTGTCAGTTAAGGTTCCACCAGGATGGTTTGCTCCGCCAATGCCCAGAAGCAGAATGTTTATCCGGTCTTCTTGTTCGCCTTGTAATAATTTTGTGTCTTTTTGAGCCACATCAATAATGTCTCTAAAAATTCCATTGTTATTATCGTTGATGATTATTTTATCTATAGTAGAAGAGTAAACTCTATATATAAATCCAACTAATAAAATAAGTATAAAACCAGCAATTAGAATTACAGGCTTTTTGGTGATAAATGCTTTAAATTTGCTTTTACCTGGTTCAAAAGAAGTATCAAGATCTAGCTCTTTTACCTCCTTAATAGTTTTTTCGGATATTTCAGAAACGCCGGTAACTTTGGGTTTAATGATATCTTTGTTTATTTTGGGAGATTTTCTTTTGTTTGTGGTTTTTTTCTTTGTAGGCATATCGTGAATTATAGGAAATTTTGGATAATAGGTCAATTGATACTGCTGATGCTCCTCACACTAAAGTGTGATGGCAGGCCTTAAGACTAAAGTCTTCTGCCATGCGACTTTAGTCGCAGGAAAAAAAGTAAATAAAAAATTTTATTGACAATTTCCTTTAAAAATAACAATATATACATAGGAGGACATTTACGCGTTCTTTATTTTTTTACGCATTTTTTTTGTTTTTGGAATTTTTTGGTTTTCAAGTTACAGTCGGTTAACAAC
>JBDRII010000082.1:0-11879 GCA_043816085.1 Patescibacteria group bacterium
TGTAATTATTTTACACCTGATTTAAATGAGTTTACAAAAAATGCAGATATTATTTTAACTGGCGTGGGCAAGCATAATTTAATTACCGGAGATATGGTAAAAGACGGAGTGCATGTAATAGATGCGGGAGTAAGTTTTGTAGACGGCAAGATGTATGGAGATATTGAATTTGATACAGTGTCAAAAAAAGCTGACGTGATTACACCAACACCAGGAGGCGTGGGCCCACTAACTGTAGCTAAACTTATAGAGAATACTGTTATTTGTGCGAGTAATTTAATAAACTAACCTCATCCCTCTGACTCCCTTCTCCTCGTCAGGAGAAGGGAGAACGCAAATTAACAGGGTTCCCCCTCTTCCACGAAGTGGAGAGGGGGACAGGGGGAGAGGACAATAAAAAATATGCCAAAGAAGAAAAAACAAAAAAAGTGGCAAACAATGATAATTTTAGGAACCCAGTGGGGGGACGAAGGTAAAGGAAAAATTGCTGACTATTTTTCTAATCAAGTTGATTATATAGTTCGATTTCAGGGTGGAAATAATGCTGGTCATACTTTAGTAGTAGAGGGTGAAGTATATAAGCTACATCTTATTCCTTCAGGGGTTTTACATGATGATAAAGTTATTTGCCTGGGAAATGGAATGGTTATTGACCCAGAAATATTAATGACAGAAATAGATAATTTAGAGGCTAAAGGTATGAAGTTGGATATGCTTATATCAGACCGGGCTCACGTGATTTTCCCGTTTCATATTTTAATGGATGGCATGATAGACGAATATAAGGCAAAACTGGGGGCGGGTACAACCAGACGAGGGATTGGCCCATGTTATGCTGACAAAGCTGAAAGATCTGGTATAAGAATAGTGGATCTTATGAATGAAAAGATTTTTAAAGAAAAATTTGATAAATTATTTGAACTTAAAAAACAAACTATTAAGAAATTATATAAAACAGAAATAGATTTAAATAAAAAACAGATTTTAAAACAATATTTAGCATTGGGACGCAGAATAAGACCTTATGTAGGCGATGTAAGTTTAGAAATAAATAAAGCAATTAATGAAGGCAAGAAAGTGTTATTAGAAGGTGCTCAAGGCACTATGTTAGATAATGATTTTGGAGCATATCCACATACTACTTCATCTAATACCACAGCTGGTGGAGCTTGCGTAGGGGCTGGCGTTTCTCCTACTAAAATAGACAGAATTATAGGAGTGGTAAAGGCTTATACATCACGGGTTGGTGATTCAGCTTTGCCTACAGAATTATTTGGCCGTCCAGGAAAAAGACTGCAAGAACGAGGTCAGGAATTTGGTACTACTACTGGAAGGGTAAGAAGAGTAGGTTGGTTAGATTTTGTTCAGCTTCGATATGCTCAGCGGATAAATGGTTTTACTGGATTGGCTGTAACGAAAATAGATGTATTGGGTGGAATGAAAAAGATTCCAGTTTGTACACATTATAAATATAATGGAAAAAGAATAGATGAGCTTCCAGCGGATTTGGAAGTTTGTCGGAAATGTAAGCCAGTTTATGAATATTTACCTGGCTGGAAAGATATGGATGAAGATGATTTTAAAGCTGTTATTAAAAAAGGATATTCTGCTTTGCCTACAAACATGAAAAAATATTTGCAAAAAATTGAAACTGAGATGGGGTGCCCAATTGAAATGGTTTCTGTAGGGCCAGATAGAAAAATGACAATTGAAATTTAATTAAATGGCTGAAAAAGTATTTGATTTAAAGAAACTATCAGATAAAAAGATTGAGGCTATTCTTGAGGAATACAAAATCACTTTAACTGTTGATGAAGCAAGAAGGGTTCAAAAAGAGATTCAAAAAAGACCGCTGACTTTAACTGAGCTGGTAGCTTTTGGCATTGAAGGTTCGGAACATACTTCATATAAATCTAGCCGGAAATATTTAATGACATTGCCTACTTCAGCACCAAATGTGCTACTCGGACCTAAAGAAGACGCCGGCATTGTGGAGATTGATGAAATTGACGGTGAGAAATTTGGGATTGTAATGGCTCATGAATCTCATAATCATCCTAGTCAGATTGTGCCATATGAGGGCGCAGCTACGGGCGTGGGTGGAATTGTACGGGACGTGGCTTGTATGGGAGCCAAGGTTATTGCCACAGCTGACCCACTTCGGTTTGGTGATATTGAAAAAAATAAAACCAAGTGGCTGCACGAAAGAGTAGTTTCAGGCATTGGTGGATATGGAAATCCATTGGGTGTAGCTAATATTGCTGGAGATGTTTATTATAATGAATCTTTTAATTCAAATTGTTTGGTAAATGTTGTGGCTTTGGGAATAATTAAAGAAAAAGAAATTATCCATTCAGCTGCACCTAAAGGCAGTGAAGGTTTTAAATTTATATTAGTAGGAAAGCCAACTGATAATTCTGGTTTTGGCGGAGCTGCTTTTGCTTCTATTGAGCTAGAAGAAGAAAAAAAAGAACAAAACAAAGGCGCGGTTCAGGAACCTAATGCATTTTTAGAAAGACATTTATTAGAATCTACTCTTGATTTAATAAAGACTCTTAGAAAAAAAGGATTATTAGATAAAGTGGGATTTAAAGATTTAGGAGCTGGTGGAATTTTATGTGCCTCAGTAGAGCTGGCAGAAGCAGCTGGATATGGTGCTAGAGTAGATTTGGATAAAGCTCATATTAGTTTAGAAGGACTAGATCCATTTATTTATCTTTCATCTGAAACTCAAGAAAGATTTATGTGGGTAGCTGACGCAAAAACTGCTGATTTAATTCAAAAACATTATAATGAAAAATGGGCTTTGCCAAATGTTTCCGAGGGCGCCAGAGCTTCTATAATAGGAGAAGTAAAAACAGGAAATTATGAAGTATATTGGAAAAATGAAAAAATATTAGATGCTAAGCCAGAAGATGTAACAGCTGGGCTTAAATATGATAGAAAAGTGAAAAAGATAGAGAAAAAGCTAAAAGAACCAGAGCTTCCGGAAATAGATGATTATAATAAAATATTATTAGAGATGCTAGCTCATGAAAATATTGCTAGCCGAAAATGTGTTTATGAAAATTATGACAAGCATGTCCAAGGATACACTGTAATTGAATCTGGGGATGCAGATGCTGGAGTAATGGCACCTTTGCTAGATTATAAATCTAAAGTAGGGATTGCGCTCAGCGTTGACGGTAATCCAAAATATGGACGGATTTCTCCATATTGGGGCGGGGCAAATGCCGTAGTAGAGGCTATGCGAAATGTGGCAGCCGTAGGGGCTAAACCCTGGGCACTGACAGATTGTTTGTGCTTTGGTAATCCAGAAAAGCTAGAACAAATGTGGCAATTTGCTGAAGGTGTACGAGGAGTGAAAGAAGCTGCTTCTAGTGTTCATCTTAAAGGTAATGGCGGCGCGCCCACACCAATAGTTTCCGGGAATGTTAGTTTTTATAATGAATCTAAAGATGGAGCAATTGATCCATCACCGATTATTGCTTGTTTAGGAAAATTAGATAATTATAATAAAGCTATTTCATTGGATTTGATTAGTGGGGGGAACAGTCTGTATTTAGTGGGCAAAAGAAAAGACGAATTAGGCGGTTCTGTTTATTATGATTTATATGGAGAGCTAGGAGCAAATGTTCCTAAACCAGATTTTAGTAATGTAGAAAAAGAAATTTATGCTTTGACTGATGTTATTGATGAACAATTAATTTTAACAGCTCATGATATTTCTGATGGAGGCTTGGCTGTGTGTTTAGCTGAAATGTGTTTTGGAGGACGAGCAGAAAATAAAATTGGGATGAAAATTGATTTAGATAATGTACCAGATGAGAAATTAACCCCAACCCAAAAGTTATTTAGTGAAACAGGTGGTTTTGTTTTAGAGATTAACTCTAAATGCGAGCAAAAAGTTGTAGAAATATTTAAAAAACATGGTTTAGAAATATATTATATAGGAGAGACTACTGTAAAACAGGAATTTGTGATTAATAATAAAAATGCAGAAGTAGCTAATATGAATATTAGCCAAATGGCTGAGACATGGTTAAATGGACTAAGAAATAAATTTTAAATATATGAGTAAAACTTATAAAAAATCTGGGGTAGATATAAAAGCCGGTGAAAAAGCAGTAAACAAGATTAAAAATATTGTGAAAAAAACTCATTCTAATTCTGTTTTAAAGGGGCTGGGAAGCTTTGGCACACTTTTTGATTTAACTGAAGTCCGATCTGAATATAAGGAGCCAGTTTTAGTGCAAAGCATTGATGGAGTTGGAACAAAGACAAAAATCGCCAAAAAATTGAAAAAATATGAAGGCTTAGGCCGGGACATCGTGGCACATTCTTGTAATGATATTTTGTGCCAAGGAGCAACTCCTTTAACTTTTTTAGATTATATTGCTACATCTAAGCTTGATCCAAAAATTATGGCAGAAATTGTAAAAGGCATGGCAAAGGAGTGCAAAGAAAATGGTGTGTCTCTTATAGGCGGGGAAACTGCTGAAATGCCAGGAGTTTATTCAAAAGGTGAATGGGATATAGTTGGGACAATTTTAGGAGTAGTTGAAAAAGCAGACATTATTGATGGCAGTAAAATAAAAAAAGGAGACTTGGCTATTGGGCTGGCTTCCAATGGTTTACATACAAATGGATATTCTCTGGCTAGAAAATTATTAACTAAAAAGAAAGATTTAGAGGAGTTAATTAAACCTCATACAAATTATACTAAACCAGTTTTAAAAATTTTAGAAAAATGGCCAGTTAAAGGAATTGCTCATATTACTGGTGGAGGGTTAGTTGGGAATGTTCCTAGAATTTTGCCTGATAATGTTAGTTTAGAAATAGAAAAAGGATCATGGAATATTTTGCCAATTTTTAAAACCATTCAGGAAAAAGGAAAGATTTCAGATAAAGATATGTATGGTGTCTTTAATATGGGTATTGGTATGGTTTTAATCGTTGCACCCGAAGATGAGGGTAATGTAGAAAATGTTTTAAGTGGATTTGATATTAAATATAATTGGATTGGAAGAATAGTATCAGGAAGTAAAAAAGTTATATTAAAATGAAAATAGCATTAATACAATTTCCAGGAATTAACCGCGAATATGACGCAGCTCGTTTTTTACAGCGGGCTGGTTTTGAGACAGAAATTTTTCGTTGGAACCGCGAAGCCAAGTTGTTAGATGATTTTGATGGTTATGTTATTCCAGGTGGTTTTTCCTATGAGGACAGGTCTAGGGCCGGAGTTATTCCTTCACTTGATCCATTAATGAATAAAATAAAGGAACAAGCTGAAAAAGGCAAGCCAGTTTTGGGTATTTGTAATGGTTGTCAAATTTTAATGGAAACAGGGCTAGTTCCAGGGCTTCCTGATTATCAGTTAGCTGGGGCAATGGCCGAAAATGTACGAGTTAAGCAAGGTAAAATATTAGGTACTGCTTTTTATAATGATTGGGTAAGGCTAAAAAATGTAAGTGCACCTGGGCGCACAATATTTAATAGTGCCATGAAACCAGATGAAACTTTTTCAGCAATTGTAGCCAATGGTGAAGGTAGGTTTGTGATTGATGAGAAGATTTTGGCTCAGATGTATAAAAATGACCAAGTAATTTTAAAATATTGTGATGACCAAGGTGAAGTACGGGACGAGTTTCCAGTTAATCCATCAGGAGCAGTAGATTCTATTGCTGGGATTTGTAACCTGCCCGGAAATGTAATGGCCCTGATGCCGCATGCGGAAAATTCACCAGAGGGAATGCCTTTATTTATTTCTTTATTTGAAGGAATGAAAAAAGGTTTTAGATTAAATCGAAAAAGTAAATTGTCTAAAATTACATTTAAGCGGGATTTAAAAAAATATAAAGCGCCCACTAATTGTCTAGAATTGATAGTTGATTTAATAATTACAGATAAAGAAGCTAGCTCTGTTAATACAGCTCTTAAAAATATTGGATTTAATAATGTGGAAGTAAGTAGAAAAGTACATTGGGAGCTGTGTCATAAAAATGGTGATATTAATATCGAAGATTTAAAAGACAGAGTTATTAAATCTGATGAATTGTTAAATACTAATAAAGAATTTGTAGTTGATGATTTTAAACCAGCAAAAAATGAAAATGTAATAAAAATTTCTTATAGCCAGGATTATGTAGGAAAAAGTAAACTTAATACTTTAAAGGATCGGTTGGGTTTTAGTGAAATAAGAGATGTGAAGAAATCTATTATTTGGCAGATTAGAATTAATGAGGATGATGATAAAAAAAGAGAAGAGATTTATAATAAAGTATTAGATACAAATATTTTTTATAATCCATATTCGCAGGACTGTAAATTATATAAATAATTAATTTTTTCCTCACACTAAAGTGTGATGGCAGAAAGAAAGACTTAAGTCTTAAAACCTGCCATGCGACTTCCCGCCCGCCTCGCTATGCGAAGCGTTGCGGGCAGGTAGTCGCAGGAGTAATAGGAAAATAAAATAACATGGAAAAAGAATATAAAAAAATTATTAAAGAAAATTTAAATAATTGTTTAGAAGAAACGAATTTTGAAGGAATTGGTACTAAATTAGAAGGAAAAGTACGGGATATTTATGATACTGGCGATAAAATGGTGCTTATTACTACAGATAGGCAATCTGCTTTTGACCGGGTTTTAGCATTAGTGCCTTTTAAGGGTCAAGTTTTAAATCAGGTTTCAGCTTGGTGGTTTGAGCAAACCAAAGACATAATTGCTAATCATGTTATAGAAGTGCCTGATCCAAATGTTACTATCGGAAAAAAGTGTACGGTTTTTCCAGTGGAAGTAGTGGTACGAGGCTACTTAACTGGCTCAACTGATACTTCAGCCTGGACTTTGTATAATAAAGGAGAACGTAATATTGGTGGCAATGTTTTGCTGGATGGCATGAGCAAAAATCAAAAGTTTGACTCGCCTATTATTACGCCTACTACAAAGGATGAACATGATGAGCCAGTTGATATAGATGATGTGCCAGAGAAATGTAATATAAATCCGGAAAAGTGGGAGACTATGAAAGCTAAGGCTCTGGCAATATTTAATTGTGGATTAGAATTAGCAAAAAAGAATGGAATGATTTTAGTAGACACTAAATATGAGTTTGGTGAATCGGAAGAAGGAGATATTTTATTAATTGACGAAATTCATACACCTGATTCATCTAGATATTGGCTGGCTGATACTTATGAACAAAACATTAAAGATGGCAAAGAGCCAGATAATATTGACAAAGAGTTTTTACGTCTTTGGTTTAAGGAAAATTCAGATCCATATAAAGATGAAGAACTGCCAAAAGCACCAGACGAATTAATAATAGAGCTATCTTATCGGTATATTACACTTTATGAAAAGATAACTGGTAAAAAATTTGAATTTCCTGATACAACAAAAGATATTCAAGAAAGAATTAATAATAATTTAAAATAAATGGTTGATGAATCAAGACCTAGCCAAGAAAGATATCAATTGGTTACTCATAAATTTGGGACTGCATTTTTAGATGATAGTTATGGATTCAAAGAAGCGTCATTAGAAGATTTTATGAAAGATGAACAATATGGTGGTTTGTTTATTGAAAAATATTTGCAAAGATTAGTAGAGATGATAAATAGAAGTAATAGAGAAAGGGGGAAAAAAGAAATTAATTTTGATGAATTTATTCAAGGATGCATTAAAGACAATTTTACAGTTTATATAAGAGAAAAAGAGGTTGAGGAAGATAGTTAGTTTGGTATAATATATTTATTAATAAAATTGAGTAGCACGGGGTCTTAGAACCCCGTGCTACCTCTTATAAATAAACATAAAACAATATGAAAAAAGTAGTGATAATTATGGGATCAGAGTCGGACAAGGACTTTGTAAAAAAGATTTGTGCGGAGCTAACAAAGCTTAAATTAAAATGTGAACAAAACGTCGCGTCTGCTCATAAACAACCAAAAAAGGTTTTGGGTATTTTAGAGAAAAATAATAAAAGTAAAGATAAGATTGTCTATATTACGGTTGCTGGTAGAAGCAACGCCCTTTCTGGGTTTTGTGCTGCCAATGCCGCGCAACCTGTTATTGCTTGTCCGCCATTTTCGTCTAAACAAGATTTTATCATCAATATTAATTCTACTATAGTAATGCCTTCAAAGACTCCGGTATTAACTGTGATAGATCCAAAAAACGCAGCCCTTGGTGCTAAGAGGATACTTGATTTATAATTATGATTTTAACCCACACATATAAAATGTGGGGTTAAAATTTTACAAAAAAATAACCCCATGTTTTATACATGTGGGTTATTTTTGTTATTATTTGTGTTTACATTATTCTAAATAATTGCTATAATGCTAGTGCTTAATAAATATAAATATACATTCTATGGACAATGAATGTGAATACAATGCTATTTCGCCTATTGACGGAAGATACAAAGGTCAATTAACAAAGTTGGCCGATTATTTTTCTGAAAAGGCGCTTTTTTATTATCGTTTAAAAGTAGAGGTTGAATATTTAATTGCTTTATCAAATGAATCAAAAATTAAAGAATTAAAAAGATTTAGCTCTACTGAAAAAAGTTTTTTAAGAAAGATTTATGAGGGTTTTTCAGTTAATGATGTGGCTAAAATTAAAAAGATTGAAGATACTACCAAACATGATGTAAAAGCAGTTGAGTATTATATTAAAGAAAATATTCAAAGATCAAAGCATGCTAATTTAAAGAAAAACATTGAATTTATCCATTTTGCTTTAACTTCTGAAGATGTAAATAATTTGTCTTATTCTTTAATGTTAAAAGAAGGAGTAAAAAATGTTTATTTGGATGAATTGGAAGGATTAATTAAAAATTTAACAAAAAAAGCTAAAAGGGATGCAAATAGTGCCATGTTAGCCATGACTCATGGCCAACCAGCTACACCCACAACTTTTGGCAAAGAATTAACAGTTTATGTTAAAAGACTAGCCAGACAATTTGAACAATTAGAAAATCATAAGTTAATGGGCAAATTAAATGGCGCTACTGGAAACTTCGCAGCTCACAGCATAGCTTATCCTAGTGTTAATTGGTTTAATTTTTCTAAGAAATTTGTAGAAGACCTGGGACTAGAGTCTAACTTATTTACAACTCAAATTGAATCACATGATTCAGCCTCTGAATTATTTGATATATTAAAACGGATTAATAATATAATAATAGATTTAGACCAAGATTTTTGGATGTATATTTCCAGAAATTTATTGGCCCAAAAAACAAAGAGGGGCGAAGTTGGGTCTTCTACTATGCCGCACAAAACTAATCCAATTAATTTTGAAAATTCAGAAGGAAATTTACAGCTGGCAAATTCTCTTTTAACTTTTATGGGCGATAAATTAATGAAGTCTAGAATGCAAAGAGATCTAACAGACTCTACAGTACTTCGAAATCAGGGAGTTGTTATAGCTCATTCATTATTAGGGGTGCTAAATACAGTGAAAGGCTTAGACAGGTGTACTGTAAATCAGCTGAAAATGTTAGAAGAGCTAGAAGACAATCCAGAAGTATTGGCTGAAGCAGTGCAAATAATTTTACGTAAAGCTGGTGTAGATAAACCATATGAAAAAATGAAACAATTGACTAAAGGCAAAGACATAACATTATCTACTATTAGAAAATTTGTAGAAAATTTGGATATTAGTGTGCCAGATAAAAAAAGGTTGTTAAGTCTAGAGCCAGAGGACTATACTGGATTGTCAGAAAAATTAACTAAATAAATATATATGTGTGGAATATTTGGATTTTACTCAAAAGATGATAATTACCATGTTTCTCAAGATGTGTATAACGGCTTAATTGCTCTACAGCATCGGGGTCATGATGCTTGCGGTATTTGTACTTATGACAATCGTTTTCATTTAAAAAAGGGTAAGGGCTTTGTACGAGATGTCTTTGATAATCGCAATATGAGGAGGCTGACAGGCCCGGTGGGAATTGGTCATATTAGATATGCTACAGTTGGAGCTGGTGGAGTCGAAGATGCCCAGCCTTTTACTATAAATTCGCCGTATGGCATAGCAATGTGTCATAATGGCAATTTATCCAATTATTATGATTTAAAAGAAGAATTGTATAAAAAGGATCTTAGGGAAATTGATTCAGGTTGTGATGTAGAAGTGATTTTAAATGTTTTTTCCGAAGAAATATTAAAACATAAAAAAATTGGTTCAATTCAAAGCCAAGTATTTAAAGGAGTGAACGGAGTATTTAAAAGATGCAAAGGAGCCTACAGTGTTGTGGGCGTGATAGCTGGTTTGGGCATGTTTGCTTTTCGGGATCCAAATGGTATCCGCCCTCTTATTTTTGGATCTAGAGGTAAGGGTCAAAAAAAAGATTATGCTTTTACTTCTGAATCAATCATGTTTCATATGATGGATTTAGAATACATAGATGATGTGAAACCAGGCGAATGTATTTTTATTGATAAAAATAGAAAGGTACATCGAAAACAAGTAGCGCCAGCTAAGCACCGTCCTTGTATTTTTGAATATGTATATTTTGCCCGGCCTGATTCTATTCAGAATAATATTTCAGTTTATAAGGCTCGTCTTCGAATGGGGCAGATGCTAGCTAAACGAATTAAACCAATGCAAGATAAATTAAAAATAGATGTGGTTATTCCTGCGCCTTCTACTTCAAATACTGCGGCTTTGGCTTTGGCTCAAGACTTAGGCGTAAAATATCGGGAGGGTTTAGTAAAAAATCATTTTATTGGTCGAACGTTTATTATGCCTGGTCAAGAAAGGCGAAAAAAGAGCATTAAATTTAAATTAAATCCACAACCTCTAGAAATTAAACGCAAAAATGTTTTGTTGGTGGACGATTCTATTGTTCGCGGTAATACTTCCAAAGAAATTATTAAAATGTTAAGAAAGGCTGGAGCTAAAAAGGTATATTTTGCTACGGCTTGTCCTCCAGTTATTGGGCCTTGTCCATATGGCATTGATATGCCGACTTTTGATGAATTAATTGCGGGTAAACTTTCTATCAAACAGATAGAGAAAAAAATTGGAGCTGACCTTTTAATGTACCAGACTTTAGAAGATTTAAAAGAAGCTATTTGGATAGAAAAAGCAACTTTTAAAGATTTTTGTACTGGTTGTTTGTCTCGAAAATATCCCACAAAAGAAGTGAACGAAAAATCTCTTAGAAAAATAGAAGCAGAAAGAGTGCGAGAAAAGACTGCTTGTTAATAAGTTTTGTAGCACAGGGTCTTAAAACCCTGTGCTACTCAATAAAATAACTATATGAGAATATTATTAATAGGAAATGGCGCTAGGGAGCACGCCATTGCTTGGAAGTTAAAACAAAATCCAGATGTTGAGTTATATAACGTGGCTAGTGCAAATAATCCTGGATTAATAGAATTATGTAAAGAGATTTATAAAGATACTGGTGATTTTGGTTTTGAATATGCAAAAAAAATAAAACCAGATTTAGTTTGGGTGGGTCCAGAACTTCCTTTACAAGCCGGAATTGTAAATAAATTACATAAATTAGAGATAAAATGTGTCGGGCCAACCAGTGAATTGGCCAGATTAGAAACCAGTAAAACTTTTACTAGAGAATTATTAGTAAAAAATAATATAGATGCTTGTCCAGCATTTAAATCTTTTAATTCAGAAGTGGGTTTAGAAGATTTCGTACAATCACTTGATAAATTTGTAGTAAAACCAGATGGACTAACTGGGGGCAAGGGCGTAAGAGTACAAGACGATCATTTTAGTAATCCAGAAGAGGGAACAGAATATGCCAAAGAGTGTATTTTAAGTGACGGCCGAGTTTTAATTGAAGAAAAATTAATAGGGCAGGAGTTTTCTTTAATGAGTTATGCTGATGG
>JBDRII010000083.1:0-15745 GCA_043816085.1 Patescibacteria group bacterium
GAGACCGTTTCATTTCGGGTGCCTAGAAACTCGATTTCTATGCTATACTCAGCCAAGAATTAACACTTTAACTAGTTAAATACCTAATATGTTAAAAAAAACATAATCCAAGATGTCCAAAATGCAGGGGGTGTAGAACAATTAAAAAAGGATCTAGAAGAGGTTTAAAAAGATATTTATGTAGAGAGTGTTCACACTCTTTTTTTGTTAGTCATAAACAAAAGCCAATACTATGGATTCCTCATATAGATGGAGTTCCTTTTCGTAAACTAGCAGATGAGTACAGAATGTCTCCTGCTAAAGCATACAGACAAGTAATCAATGAGATGAATAGCCTACCTGAAAATACTAGATTAACATATGATTATTGTAATCGTTTTTCAGGTATATTATGTGTTGATGGCAAATACGTTAAAGTAAAAGGGTATAAAAAGAAAATACCATTCATTTATGGCATTGATTATCTGACCCATGATATTCCAGTGGGAATGCTTGTTCCAAGTGAAAATGAACAAGCCTTTTTAAAATATTTTAAATTACTTAAAATATTAAACTATTCACTTCAAATAGTAATATGTGATGATACTAGTCCTTTAAAATCAGGCCTAAAGCATATTTATTCAAAAGCTAGGATACAAATGTGCCATACGCACTATTTAGAAAACATAAGGCAAAATTTAAACATTAGAACAGATGAAAAATATCATCATTTTTTTAATTCTTTAATTAAACATGTTTTTCGTGATCCAAAGAACAAAAAAGAAAGAGAAAAGGGTTTACATCATGTATATACAAAACATGTTAAAAATAATGAAATATTACAATACATCTTAATTGATATTGCTAAAAAACAACATCAATTATTTGCTTATGAGCAAGTTAATCATTGTCCTAGGACTAATAATATTATTGAAAGCTATAATTCTCATTTAAATGGAAGACTTAAAACTATTAAAGGTTTTCAAAGTTTTCATAGTGCAGAGCGTTGGCTTAACGCTTGGATGATTAGAAGAAGAACAAAATCATTTACTGATTGCAATACAAAATTTAAATACTTAAATCGTAGAACATCATTAGAAATGAGCATTAAAAAACAGGCCAAATGGCCTGATATTCATGGTGTACAAGCACCCAATATGAAACGGTGACAAGGAGGACCCTCCTCCCCAGCCAATTTATTTAGAAATCTCGAAATTTATTCGAGTTTTTTTAATTTTTAATAAAGATTTAAAAAATAAATTATGTATGTTAAAATATCTAATAGAGCATAACATCAAACAGGAGGGCATACCATGCTCAAACACGTACGTTGTGTCCTTTGGGCACTGCAAGTTCTTTGGCAACTCAAGCGCATAAGCGTGTCAGACCGGCTGCGGTTATGGCGCAAAACATTCAATCTGTATCTGTCGTTTTTGGCCTTTACCGATTCTTGTCGACCGACCAATCAGCTGCAACGAGCCATGTTGTGCGCTGTGCTTTCAGCCATTTACGATTACGAGACAGACTGGCAGAGGACTGATCATCCAGGAGGGTCCATGTTTTTCGGTCTGTTGGACTCGTATCAATTCCTAATTCCAGCCAAAGCCATGATTGAGGGCAAAAAGCTGTTTTTTAGGGATTGGTCCAATAGTCTTTCGGTTAGCGGACTGGAACGAGGTAGTGAAGCTTTGCGTTTTTACAATCTCGTCATCGCCAGTCAGTGGATGTCCGATTACAGCAGCCAGCAAATCACACAGTTTGGGGCAAAGTTCCAGATTGTTGACGATTTGTTAGACCTGGATAAAGACCGCGAAAAAGGAGACCTGAACTGCTTCATAAGCGATAACCCTCGAGTCAGAGCTGAAGAAGCCAGAGAGTTTCTTGAGAGCGATTTTTTTCGGGTACTGCAAGTCAGCTCCAGAGTTTACCGGGTAATCCGCAAAAAGTGCGAACAGCGCCTTAAGCAGTTGGCCGAAGAAGACAAGACAACACTGGCCAAGCTCGCTAAGACTAGTCGACTGCCGGGCATGGCTTACGTAGCAGTGATGGTAATCGCTGGTTTCCGCTTTTATCAGGTAAATTCGTGGTGGTTTGTAGCTAGCGTAGTGCTGGCTTTTATTGGCATTCACAACAGCATCATGAGCTACAACGACTATGTAGACCGAGAGCATGATCGTAAAAAGGGTAAAACCTTTGCCAGCGATCATTCACAGGCACTGCTTAAGTATGTGGTCGGCCTTAGCGGCGTTACCGTTGGCCTACTTCTGCTTGTTGGCTGGCAAGATCCAGCAGTAGCCGTGTTTTGTGGGCTGGTCTGGGTGATGGGATTGGCGTATTCTCATTTTCCTGGATTGCTCTTGGTGAACAACTTGGTAGTAGCTCTCACCGCTGCTTCACCCGCGCTCTGCGGCCTAGTACACGAACGCGCGTTCAAGCCAGAACCGATTTTACTCTTTGGTTTCTTTGTAGTTCTTCTGCTGATCCGTGAAGTTTACTTAGATATCAGAGATGCTAAAATCGATAAAGGCTATAAGCGTACTGTTCCAGTGGTCACTGGTTACGCCCAGACTTGGATGTGGTTGATTAAGCTCAACTTCGTCCTAGCTGGAGTTGTCGTCATTTACAGTCTCGTTCCTGAGACAAACTGGTGGATATTCAGTGCTGGGACATTCACTTGCACTGCCATCATGTTCAATCAATCTTTTCTCTTGCTCAATCCCCGTTGGGCAGAGACCTGCAAGTGGTCCATGGACTGGTGTGTCAGAGTTTTTCTGATCACCCTGCTCTTGACCCAGTAAGGAGGTGCAACAACAAGGGAGCCGCGAGAATGTCTGGTACTTGCTATCTGCGTCTCCCTCCCTTGAATAAGTTTTAAATTAATATATTGAAAATTTAAAAAGGGAAATTGTAAATAGTAAATATTACAGCACAAGGCTTTTTAAATAGCTAGGTAAAAGACTTATTTTTTCCTTTTTATAGTGGCAATCAGTATAGAGTAGTGGTGGGATTTTTTTGTTATGATATAATATAAATTATATGACATCAACTCAAATCGCCTTGTTTAAAGGTAAACAAATAAGAAAAATTATACACAATAACGAATGGTGGTTTTCTATTCTTGATATAATTGGCGTATTAACAGATAGCCCACAGCCTAAGACTTACTGGGCTAAAATGAAGCAAAGAGACAGCGAATTATTTAAACCGTTCCCATTTTGGGAACAGTTAAAATTAATAGCTTCTGACGATAAAATGCGCGAAACTGATTGCGCTAATACTGAAGGAATTTTTCGTATTATTCAATCTATTCCGTCGTCTAAAGCTGAACCATTTAAGCGCTGGCTAGCCAAAGTCGGTTATGAACGAGTGCAAGAGATTGAAAATCCAGAACTAGCAACAAAACGGACGAGAATACTGTACAAACTTAAAGGGTACAGTGAAGATTGGATAGAGAAAAGAATGCGCGGCATTGCTATTCGTGAGGAGCTTACAGATGAATGGCAGAAACGTGGAGCAAAAGAACAAAAAGATTATGAAATTTTAACCGCGGAAATTTCCAAAGCAACATTTGGAGTAACACCAAGCGAATATAAGAAGCTAAAAGGTTTAAAACAGCAGAATCTGCGCGATCATATGGATGACTTTGAACTGATTTTTAATATGTTAGGCGAAAGAGCCACCACGGAAATACACAGAAATGAAAACTCTAAAGGCGTAGTAAAATTAAAAGCAGATGCCAAGGCCGGCGGAGATATTGCTGGTGGTGCGCGCAAAAAATTGGAGAAACGACTGAAGCGATCTATTGTGTCTAAGAAAAATTTTTTACCCAAAAACAAAAGAAAAAAAATCGGAAAAAATAGTAAAGCATAATTTTAGTATACAAATTATCATGCTATCTTCTCAGCAAAAAATAGATTTATTTTTCAACCTGTTTAAAGGCCGGACAGATGTCTTTGCCCAATACTGGGAAAAAGCGGATAATCATAAACGTTGTTTAGTTTTAACAGAAAGAAAAGATCATGTCGAAATTTTACGCGCCTATTTGAAAAGCAAATATGAAATTATCGTGTTAACCGGCGATCTGACTGAAAAACAACGCCGGGAAAAAATCAAGCAGATTCAAGCCGGGCACTTTCAGATATTAATAGCCACAGGCCAGTTGATTGGTCGTAATACAGTCAAGACCTTGGAAACGTTTCACACGCCTCTAACGGCGTTTTACACTTCAATCCTAAGTGTAATCTTTCGTTATTGTAATAATACATATAGTCATTAATTAATTTATTTAATTTAGGTATATCTTTCTTGTATTTAACAATATCCATTTTTAATTCTTCTTGAATAGTTCTATTAAATCTTTCCACATGAGCATTGTCATTTGGCTTCCTCACTCTTATTAATCTATGCCTCATGCCTTTACTAACTATTCTTTTGGAAAAATAGCTAGTAAACTCTGGTCCATGATCAGACTGAATACAATCAAATTTAAAGGGGGCGTTACTGCGAGCATTAAAGACAGTTTGAGCAGCAAGAAGGGCAGATAAAGTTTTGCTAGCTTTTGCATAAGCCCAACGTGAATAACAATCTATCATGGTAAAAATATACACTCTACTCCTTTCATTCAGCATAATATGAATTATATCAATTTCTACTAAATTACCAGGATTTTGTGCCTTAGGGCGTTCTCCTGACAAATGATATTTCTTCCATTTACTTCTTTTTTTAGTTAATCCTTTTCTGTCTAATGTTCTTTTCACAGTAGACAAGCTAACAGAAACATTTTCTCTTAATAGCTGAGCATGAACAATCTCAGCACATCTATTATTTTGCAGACGAATTTCTACAATTCGATCTACGATATTTTTAGAGACAGCACTAGGAGAAGATTTAGGCTTACTACTTAAAGTTGGGATAGCATAAACCTTTCCGGCATTAGTAGCAGCTTTATCCAGCCACTTTGATACAGTGCCTGGATAGACACCTATGTATCTGGCAGTCTGGCGAACAGACCAACCTTTTATACGAACAAGCTCAACAGCCTTAGCTCGTACCTTTGGTAAATGGGGATTGAGTGTATATGACATATCTGTCATTGTACTCCATCTACGGTCTAGGTGTTTCCAAGGTATTGAACCATTACGAAAAAATTGACGAAAGACTATTTTTATGTTATTATTAGTTATATAAAATAGAAATAAAACTAATTTAAAATAACATGGAGGAAGTTATTATTTCATCAATTTATTGATATCGCGCCATTATTGGCCTGCCCGCATTGCAAAGCAAAGCGTTGCAGGCGGGCGTTTTTTTAATAATTAATAAAAAAAATATGGCAGAAGAAAACCAGTATCAAAATCTACTATCAGAAATCATTGCCAAGCAAGCAGTGATCTTAGGGCCGGAAATTGCAGTGTTAAAAGCCCGAAGCGTTGAAGGAATTGAAGTAGATGATCAAGGCAAAGTGCTTAGCGTTAACGGTGACCCCAAAGAAGTCCTTCAAAAATTAGTAGATGCTTATGTTTCGCTTTCTGGACAAATTGTTAAAAGTGCTATGTTGCCACTTTTTAGCAAATATCCAGACATTGCTAAAGTAAATTAAACAGATTAATTTTTAAATTTTAAATATATGGAACTTATGCGAAACATAATTTTAGGACTTGGCTGGCCAGTGTTAATTTTAGGCAGTATATTATTAATTGTTAAAGGGCAAAAAGTCTATAAATTAGTAAAAGGATCTTTAGTAGGAAAGATTTCAATAACTTTAGTTTTTACTATGTTAATTGAAATGTATAGTTTAGCCATAGTATGTACTAGCTATATGTTTACTAATTTAGAAAAATCAATTTACATTGTTATACCAGTATTCATTGCTTGGGGTGCTACTTTTGGTGTTTGCATGGTTGTTTTAAACAAAGCCATGAAAGACACATTAAAACTAACTGAAACTCCAGAAAAGGAATAATAAGTTAAAAGAATGGTAACCACAATAATATTAAGTATAGTTGCAGCCATTGCTATTATAACTAGCGTTGTCTTAATTTTTTATTATTATAAAAAATTCAAAAAAGAAAATTTTGAGCATGAAAAAGAAATAAATCAGCGCATGTATGAGCTGGCTATATTAAAAGAATTAGGGGAAAGAGTAGGTTATTCGTTAAACGTAGAAAAAATTATTGATGTAATAACTGGTTCACTTCGCCAATTCATAGATTACAGTGCAGTATCATATATGCTACTTGAACCTGAAAAAATTATATTTAAAGTTGATCTAGAAAAATCAGTATCAAGAAGCTTTGTAGATGAAATCCAAAATCGAATGTTAAAATCTTTGTCTGCTCTATTAAATAAAGAATATAGCAAAGACCAAGTGGAAGAGACTTTAACCGGAGCCATATTAGTAGAAGACATTGAAACTCCAGTCAAGTCTTTTTTTAATATCCCCTTAGTCATTGGTGAAAAAGTTGTAGGTGTTTTAACAGTAGCCCACACTAAAGAGGGTTTATACAAAGAAGAAGAAATGACAATGCTTTATAAAATTACTCAACAAGCCTCAAACGCTGTTACTCGGTTGCAAGACGTAGTAAAAACAGAACAAGGTAAATTAAATGCCATGGTAGAAAGTATGGCTGAAGGCGTGGTTATGACAGATAAAGACTATCGAATTATGGTAGTAAATCCCGCAGCCAAAAAGGCAGTAGGTTTAAAGCCAGAACAAGAAGATGTAGACATTTTTACTTTTATAGATAACTTAGAAGGAAAATTTGATATTAGAGGGAAATTAGAAGAAAGTGTAAGTTTAAAAAAGATTTTAATTGCCGATGAGGTTTTACTAGGTGAAAAATTTTACCAAATAATAGTATCTCCAGTAAAAAGTACTTCAAGTTTAAATAAAGACGGAATTCTAGGCGGGGTAGTAATTTTTCATGACATTACTAAAGAAAAAGAAGTTGAGAAAATGCGAAAAGACTTTACCTCTATGATGGTGCACGAACTTCGGTCTCCTTTAGATGGCATAAAAAGCATGAGTGAAGTAATGGAGGGCGATAAATTCAGACAAGATAAAAAGTCTTATGATCAGTTTGTGCAAATGATAAATAAAGATTCAAGGAGCATGCTAACGCTGGTAAATGATTTATTAGATGCAGCTAAAATTGAATCTGGAAAATTTGAAATCCAAAAAGAAAAAACAGACCTAAAAGATGTCATAAATAAAAGAATAGAATTTTTCCTCATCCAAGCCAAAGAAAAACAAATAAAATTAAAAACAGAATTTGACAATAATTTACCTAATATTATTGAAATTGACAGTACTCGAATTGGGCAGGTTTTAAATAATCTACTTTCCAATGCCTTGAAATATACTGGGTTGAGGGGTACAATAAAGATAGTAGTAAAAAATGAGGAAAAAACAGTTAGGGTAAGCATTATTGATTCTGGAGTGGGTATCTCAAAAGAAGATCAAGAAAAGCTATTTAATAAATTCAAGCAATTCAAGCAAGCTGCTGAAAGTGAGAAAAAAGGAACAGGACTAGGTCTAGTGATTGCTAAGGGAATTGTTGAGGCTCACGGTGGAAAAATCAGCGTGGCATCAAAAGAGGGAGAAGGCAGTACATTTTCATTTACATTACCAATTACTAAATAAAATATATGTCTAGCGTATTAGTAGTAGAAGACAATAAAGCGTTATTAGAATCAGTTTCCTATAAATTAGCCGAAGAAGGTTTCAGGGTATCTAAAGCCACTAATGGAAAAAAGGGATTAAAGCTTGCCCTAAAAGAAAGACCTGATATTATCTTATTAGATCTCATGATGCCTAAAATGGGTGGCATTGAAATGATGGAAGAACTGCGAAAAGACATTTGGGGCAAAGAAGCCAAAATTATTGTAATCACAAATTTAAATCCCAATGATGAAATACTAAAAGCCATGGAAAAAACAGAGCCAGCTTTTTATCTGATTAAAGCTAATCTAGAAATTAGAGAGATTATTGATAAAGTAAAAGAAGAATTAAATAAATAATTAATATAAAAATATGATGTTACCACCAGAAGGCGGCGGATGCGGCGGATGCTAACCACCCACAGAGGCGCATAATATGCGTCTCTTTTTTTGTCTTAACTTGACAAAATGAAGAATATAGGCTAATATATTTACCTAATTAATCATTAATTATAAAAATATGTGTGGAGAAGATAAATGTGGCTGCAAATGCAGCTGTGGGAATGATAAAAATGAATGTACTTGCAAACCAGACTGCCAATGCGGATGCAATAAATAAACACTTCAATATAAAAAAGTCCTCTTTACGGAGGGCTTTTTTTGGTGTATAGTATTATCTAATTAATCTTTAACTATATTAATATGCAAGTAAAAGAATACATGTGCGATTGGGTTAATACAATAGATCAGGACCATACAATTGCCGAAGCTCTTAAATTAATGGTCGATAATAGAACGAATAGTCTTATAGTTGTTGATAAAGAAAACAAACCAAAAGGTGTAGTTTCTTCACATCTTTTAATTAAAGAAATTGTTCCAGAATATTTAAAAGACAATGAATTGACTTCTCAATTCGGAGCTAAAGGAACCTTAGCTAAATTTGCCAAAAAAAACAAAGATAAAAAAATAGTCGATTTTATGTATACAGATTTTCATGCTCTTGATCCAGACGATAATATGATTGAAGCTGCTACTTATGTAGTTGATGGTGCTAGAAGGGTTCTCCCAGTAGTTGATAAAGATGGAAAATTAATCGGAGCAATTACTCGAACTTCGATCAAAATTGCTATGTATGACGCTTTATTTAATAATGAAGAGCCCTCAACAAACAGGGCTTGTATATCTAAACACAAAAAATAATGGAAGCAGCACATGTCACAGCCGCCTTGCTGATTTTTTTAGCTTGCTACGGCCTGATTATTTCGGAAAAAATTCATCGAACTATAGTTGCCCTTCTCGGGGCATCTCTTTTAATTATTGTCGGCATTTTTTTAGATTTCTATAACCAGCATGAAGCAGTTTCAGCCATAGATTTCAACACCATTGGTCTTTTAGTAGGTATGATGATCATAGTAGAGATATTAAAACATACTGGATTATTTCAATACATTGCTATTAAATCAGCCAAGCTAGTAAAAGGCAAACCCTGGGGTATAATGGTTGTCTTTGCTGGAATTACTGCTATTGCCTCTGCCTTTTTAGACAATGTAACAACAGTTTTATTAATGGTGCCCATAACCATAGTTATCTGTGACCATCTAAAAATTAGTCCGAAGCCTTTTTTGTTAGTGGAAATTTTAATGAGCAATATAGGCGGAGCAGCTACTCTAATAGGAGATCCACCCAATATTTTAATTGGCAGTGCTGCTAATCTTTCTTTTAATGATTTTCTACTAAATTTAGGTCCAGTAATTTTAATAATATCAATATTAGTAATACCAATATTTAAATGGAAGTATCATAAACAAATTCAGACAAAAGAAGAATATCAAAATGAGTTATTAAAACTTAAAGAAGAGGAGTGTATTAAAAATCCAAAACTATTAAAAAAAGCTTTAATTGTTTTGGGGCTAGTGATACTTGGGTTCTTTTTTCACGGCTTTTTAGGCTTAGAAGCTGCAACTATAGCAATCTTTGGGGCAGCTTTATTATTATTAATTGAAAATGACAATATAGAGAAAGCTTTAGAAGGCATAGAATGGACAACTATATTCTTTTTTATTGGATTATTTGTGTTAGTTGGCGGTTTAGAAAGCACAGGTGTGATTTCTTGGGCTGCCAGCGGCATATTAAATTTAACTCAAAATAATTTTGTTTATACGTCACTAATTATATTGTGGGGTTCAGCTATTTTTTCTGCCTTTGTAGACAACATCCCATTTGTGGCTACTATGATTCCTTTAGTGCAAGACATGGGATCTACTTTTTCAGATCTAACTCCTATGTGGTGGGCCTTAGCCCTAGGCGCATGCTTAGGAGGAAACGGAGCCCTAGTAGGAGCTAGTGCAAATTTAGTAGTAGCTGGTATGTCAGAAAAAGCTGGACATAAAATATCTTTTATTGAATTTTTAAAAATAGGTTTTTTTATAATGATCTTTACCGTAGCTATAGCAAATATATATTTATGGTTAAGATATTGGTAATATCTAATAATTTATGTTTTAAAAAATATGCACGGGATTTCGTTAAATTCAATTGGAAAGTTTGGTAAGTTTTTTATTAAAAATTATCAGGTTTCTATTTTAGTTATTGTTTTCTTAATAATCGGTGGGTTAGCTGGTTATTTTCAGCTTCCTCGCCAAGGCATGCCTGAAGTAACTATTCCTTACTCTGTTATTACCACAATTTATCCTGGAGCCTCGCCCCAAGAAGTAGAAGAATCAGTAACTAATAAAATCGAAACAGCAGTAAATGATATAGATGAAATAAAAGTAGTAGAATCTACTTCATCTGAAGGTGTTTCATCAGTTGTTCTGGAATTTAATGCAGACGTCAAAATGGACAAGGCTTTAGACAAGGTCCGAAGAGCAGTAGACGGTGTAAATAATTTGCCTGAAGACACAGAAAGTCCAAATGTTATTGAAATTGAGGCCGAAAGCCCTGATGTAATTTTAAATGTTGTGGGAAGTGACGATAAAGCAGAGCTAGCAAAATATGCCAAAATATACAAACAAGAAATTAGCCAAATCAATGGCGTAGCTAAAGCCCAGGTTTGGGGTGAAGTTGAAGAAGAAATATTAATTTCACTTGATACTGCAAAAATAAACGCTCTGGGATTAGATTTCACCACCGTTAGTCAGATTATTTCTGGATCAAATTTAAATATTCCTGGTGGCACCTTAGAAGCGGGGGACCAAACTCAACCAATTCAAATTAATAGTAAATATGCTTCTTTAGAAGAATTAGAACAAACACCCATTGGTCCATATGAATTACAAGACATTGCTACTATTACAAAAAAGGATAAATATGAAAATAAATATCTTCCTACTGGATATGTTAAAGATGGCAAATTAATGGCTACTGATACTGTAGCAGTAGTAAGTTATGCTGATAACAATGCCGATGTTATAGAAGTAAATGAAGAAATTTTAGCTGCCTTAGATGATATTAGGGTAGACCATGATATTCCCGATGAAATAGAATTAATTACAGCTTATGATGTATCGGCAGAAATTAGTGATTTATTAGGCGGCCTATTTACCAATGGTTGGCAAGGACTGTTAATCATAGTAATAGTATTATTTTTATTTATTAGTTTTAGAAGTTCTATTATTACAGCCTTTATTATTCCACTTGTTGTTTTATCAACATTTTTAATATTCAGTTTTATAGATTTTTCTTTAAATTTTCTCACTCTGTTTTCTCTTATTTTAGCCTTAGGCATTATTATAGATAACGCCATTGTGATTATCGAGGGAATTCAGCGTAATATGAGATCAGGCGAAGACAGGCTAGATGCTGCTATCCATGCAGTCTCTGACCTTGGCCCAGCTCTTCTAGCTGCTACTGGTACCACAGTTCTAGTTTTCATTCCTATGATGTTTATTAGTGGCATCACGGGTCAGTTTATTAAATATATTCCCTATACAGTTGTAGCTGCTTTAGTATCTTCAATAATTCTGGCTTTTTCTATTACTCCATTTTTAGGAAGGTTTATATTGAGCTCTGGTAAAAAAGGGCAAAAAAATGAAATAGGCAAAGTAACTCAAAAATTAATAGAGTTATTTCAAGTAGCGGTAGCATTTTTATTAAAAGGAAAATATATAATTATTGGATCATTTTTATTAGTTGGCCTATTAATTGGTGGAAGTATATTTATTGGCACTCAAACTGAAGTTTATTTATGGCCCGAGGTAGATGATGCATCCTATCTTCAAATGACAGTAAAATATCCGTCAGATAAAACTGATCAATTTAAAAATAACAAAGTAAAAGAAATTGCTAGTAGTATAGAGGAGCTATTTGAAGAAGATGATGTAATTAAAAATAATTTACTAAATTATGCGCCCCTTAGCTTTCCTATGATGGATATGGGAACAGGCTCTGATATGTATATTTTCAATATTGTGAATCCTGATGAAAGTAAAGTAAAAAATCCTGAATTAATAACTAAGTTTCAAAATCAATTAGACAAAATCGAAGATGCTGAAATAAAAATTACTGGCTTTGCAAGTGGCCCGCCGGCAGCTGAATATCCTGTAGAGGTCCAAATTGCCAACAATGACTTCGCCGTAATGGAAAAAGCTGCTTTAGAATTAGGTGATTATCTAGAAGATCTAGAGGGAGTTAAGAAGGTAGACGATGGAGTATCAGAGGGGAAAAAATCTCAGATTACAATTGAAATTGATGAAAATGCCTATGCCACTGCTATGCTTGTACGAAATATATACAATCCTACTAAAGTTACAGAATTAAACGAAATGGATGTAAAAATGATTTTAGATAGCGATAAAGATTTAGACAGTTTAAAAGATTTAATTGGAGATTCAGGTGAAGTAAAAGAAGAGGAAGTACTAAAAAATATTAATCACTATGAAGGCGACAGATTGGTAGAAGTACGAGTAGCCTTAGAAGAGGAATTTAAAGCAGTAGATATTAATAATAAAATTTCTGAATTTTTCACAGATGAAAAATTTGAAGAATTAAATTTAGACGAAGGTGATATTACTTATAGAGGAGATATGGAATCAGAAGAACAAGCTTTTGATGACTTTCTAATGATGATGATTATTTCTCTTATCGGCATTTTTGCTCTGCTGGCTTTCCAGTTTAAATCTTTTGCTCAGCCATTTATAATTATGCTAGCAATTCCCTTAGCTATTATTGGAGTGTTTCCCTTATTATATATTACTGGATTACAAATTAGTTTTATGGTTCTTCTCGGTCTTATAGTTTTAATGGGTATTGTAGTAAATAACTCTATTATTTTAATAGACAGGTTTAATAAATTAAGAGAAGTAGATGAGTTAGACCTAAGAGGCGCTATTATGGAAGGAATCAACCAAAGAACCCGACCAATTTTTGCCACCACTCTTACTACTATCGCCGGAATATTGCCATTAACTATAGCCGACTTTTATTGGCGCGGAATGGGCACTACTATAATTGGTGGCTTAGTAGCTTCAGCCATTTTTGTATTATTAATCATTCCGGTAGTATATTATCTATATATTGCTTCAGTAGTCATACTAAAGAAAAAATTTGGTAAAAAGCAGTAATTTAGGTATAATAACTGCATGAAAACAAAAACCATAAAGGATATTATTATTGGCTTTATTTTCTTATTGATTTTAGGGGCAGTGCTTTGGGTATTTATGATGCCAGCTGACAAAATGACTTTTATTAAAAACAAAGACAGCGCATTGGGGAAAGTTGCCTGTGTTTATCCAGCTGTACCTAAGGGCGATTCCATGAACCCTGTTCTTAGCGGCGGTCGTCCTTATTTTTTTCAAAAATGTTTTAGTGAGCTTGATTTAGCCATAGACACTATTGTGGTGTATAAAAAAAATAGTAATAAACGAATTGCTGTTATTCGTGGAATTCAAAATGGCTCTTATCAAGTTTCCCAAGAACAGAATAAAGACAATTTAATAACAATAAATTTTAATGAGATAATTGGCATTCAATATGTTCCAAAACAAATAGAGACTTATCAAAATGAAAAATATAATTTTAGTTTTGAATATGATGTTCTACAATATTCAGTTGAAGAATCCATAAGCCGAGGAGGATACATGCAAGCTGAAAGCGATCTTATTACAATTAAAGAATATGATGATACAATTTTTTGTCCTCAAACAGTTACCATCTTTCTAAGTCCAGCCACGCTTAATGAAGAATTAGTAGATTTAGAATTTAGAATTACTGGAGAAACTTCAGCAATAAAATTAGATGGCACAACAGCTACCGAGAGGGTAGGGGATCTAACAGAACATCAGCCAGCTTGTGGTGCTGATGTAACAGAAATAGTTTTTGAGCAAAATGAAAATGTTTATATAGTCCGAGCGCAAAAAGATTCTGATTCTTTACTGAATACAATTCTAGAAACTTTTAGTTTTTGAGCAAAAAATTTGACAGCTTTTTAAATACTATATTAAGTTTATCTTAATAATAAGAGGTGTCCTTAATTGGGTGCTTTTTTTGTGTGTGAATCCTGATTTTATCCTGCGTTTTGGGAATAATTGAGTTTAATAGTACCGCCCCAAGCTTCATCACCTAGCTCATGTTCATAAGTACCTTTTAATTTCTTCTTCTTTTTCTTAAAGGTAGCTTTTATTACGCCCTCTGTTCCATAATCATCAGAATAAACTGCTCTTAATTTATTTTTGCCATTTTTCCTGTATAATTTTCCTTTTTCAAAAGTGACAGCTGTTCCATCAAACCAAATGTCCATAGTTTTTATTTTAGCTTTTGTAGAAGATTTTCTCTTAATTGTCTTTACATAAAGATAAAGAGTACCTTCACTACCAATATAAACTGGATCAGTATCATGTGTGTTTGTCCATGTGCCAGTATAACTGTAATTAGTAAATTGTTGCCATTTAACTGCTTCTGCCTTATCTGGCGAAACAATTAAACCCATTACCATTACTACTGCAAATAGTAATAAAATGAATGTAAATTTTTTCATAAAATATTTTTAATTTTAATTAAATATTTTATTAACTACTTACTTTAACTTTAACAGCCGTACTTTTTTTCTTTGTAGCATTTTTATTTTTTTTGAAAAATGCTTTGTATTTGGCTGTTTTTTTAGGTGAAATTTTTACAGAGTAATAGCCACTTTTCTTTGTGGTTAATTTTTTAAATACTTTATATTTTTTAAAACCACTGGATTTCTTTTTAAGACTCCTTTTAATAGTAACTGTTTTTCCTTTTGTGCCTTGTTTAGTCCATCCAAAAAGCCTGACTTTTTTTCCTTTTTTAACTCTGGCTTTTTTAGAGGCCAAGCTTACAGCCGGCTTTGTTTTAGCTTCAACTTGTTTAGTCACTTCGGTTGAACTAAAGGCAGTGGTTTTTGTGATCCCGCTAGTAAATGTAACATTAATATCTATGAAAGCGCCTTCATTTTTTTCTGTAACACTAATAGATGCCATTTGATTATCTACATAAACTCCTAAATCGGAATACGTAATAGTTTGTCCAGACATTTGGCTCATAAATGATAGCATGGCTTCAGGTAAATACATTTGAAAATAACCATCTGAACCAGCATAACCAGTCATATTAACACCAAAAGCAGCCTCTCCTTCACTTGGAGGAATTATAGAAAAATTATTAACATTCATATTTATATATCCGCCAGCCATAGCAGCTGGAGCGCCCTGAAAGTCTCCTGGTTCTTGTCCTTCATCAGCCAATGGTGAAAATACTAAGACAAATTCGTTAGTAGCACTTTGAGAGCCAGGTGGTTGAAAGCCCCAAACAGTAAAGGTTATAGTATAAACTGCATTACTTTCATCAAAGCTACTGCTTACAACTTTGCCTCCAGCAATCATTAACATTGGAGCAGTATCCATATAAACACTATCTTCTGAAAGTTGAACTTCAGCCGTATATTCTGTTCCAAATTCAACGCTGTCAGGATATTGGATAGCTACAATACCATCACTAGAGTGTTCTGGATCTTGGGCAAGGTCACTAACGTCTGTTAAACCAAGACTTAGAAGATCTGCTTCATCATTAATTGTTAATATTTCAGCTGTAATAGCTGCTTTTGATGCATTTGGAAGCAATAAAAACACAAAAGCACCAATAAAAAACA